>NZ_JRVL01000148.1:0-7768 GCF_054823985.1 Acinetobacter sp. GN11
GTATTTGTTATGCTATAAAACATACTCCGTTATGCCATAAACGTAAAAATTACTATTATTTTTTAGGGGATAATATGCAACAAAAACAACAAAATACCCCTGATGATTCAGTGGGTAAGGTCACCTTCTGGCAAGCCTTTTTATTTTGGCTCAAGCTCGGCTTTATTAGCTTTGGGGGGCCAGCTGGACAAATCGCTGTCATGCATCAGGAACTCGTTGAACAAAAGCGCTGGATATCTGAAAAAAGATTTTTGCATGCCTTGAACTACTGCATGTTGTTACCCGGCCCTGAAGCACAGCAATTAGCAACCTACATTGGTTGGCTTATGCATAGAACTGCTGGAGGATTAGTTGCAGGTATTCTATTTGTATTACCCTCCTTATTTATTTTAATTGGACTGTCTTGGATTTACATAAAATTTGGAGATGTTCCCGTTATTGCAGGTATTTTCTACGGGATCAAACCTGCCGTTACCGCTATTGTCTTTCATGCAACGTACCGTATAGGTAGCCGTTCGCTTAAAAATAAATTTTTATGGTTAGTCGCAATTGCAGCGTTTCTTGCCATTTTTGTCTTAAAGCTTCCTTTCCCTCTTATTGTGCTATCAGCTGGTATTGCTGGCTATTTAGCGAGTAAAAAGTACCCAGAACTATTTTCCTCAGTCGCTGGGCATAAAGCCAGTCAAAAGGATTATGGTCCGGCATTTATTGATGATGATACCCCGACGCCAGAGCATGCTAAATTCCATTGGTTGCGGTTAGCTAAACTTATTTTTGTGGCAATCGTTTTATGGTTATTGCCAATTTTAGCTTTAGGTGCATATTTTGGGTGGCATCATTCTTATACTCAAATGGCGTGGTTTTTTACTAAAGCTGCATTACTCACTTTTGGTGGGGCTTACGCAGTTTTACCTTATGTCTATCAAGGGGCTGTAAATCATTTTGGATGGCTTTCACCTACCCAAATGATTGATGGTTTAGCTTTAGGTGAAACTACACCCGGTCCACTGATTATGGTGGTTGCATTTGTCGGTTTTTTAGGTGGTGTCAATCATTCATTACTTGGGTCAGAGCATCTATTTTTGGCTGGTGCATTAGGTGCTGTCATTGTCACTTGGTTTACCTTTCTTTTTTCATTTGTCTTTATTTTGGCTGGTGGTCCTTTTATTGAATCTACACATAATGAAATTAAGTTTACGGCGCCACTCACTGCAATTACCGCGGCTGTGGTCGGTGTCATTTTAAATCTAGCATTATTTTTTAGTTATCACGTGTTATGGCCACACGGTTTTTCTGGTCACTTTGATATTGTTGCAGCCTCAATTACCATTGCTGCATTTATTGCCTTATTCCGCTTTAACATTAACGTGCTATATGTCATTTTTGCATCAGCACTGATTGGTTTAGGTGTTTATCTTTTATAAAAATGAATCATGAGTCCTTTAACGTAGCTGTGAAGGACTCATTCCATAAAACTGTTTAAAGCGATGACTTAAATGACTCGCTGAACTAAAACCACATACTAGAGCAACATCTTGTAAAGAAAGTTGAGATGACTGAATTAACCCTTTTGCCTTAATTAAGCGTCTTTGCATGACATATTGGTGAGGTGCCATATTCATAGATTGTTTAAACATATGGGCAAAATGATATTCGCTTAAATTCACAACATTTGCTAAATCAGACAAAGTGAGTGCTTGGTCTAAATGCCCTTCAATCCAGTCTTGAATATATTTAAGTTTATGAGGTGCCAATCCACCTTTAATGACAGGTTGCTGCCACTTAACATTGCTATATCTTCGAATTAAATGATTCAGCAATAAACTTGCAGTGGTACTCATTTGTAAATGGTTTGCTGAATCATTCCAATCACAATCCAGCAAGAAAAACTGATATAGCGCTCGAATCTTTTCGTCATCATTAAAGACAACTTCATTTAGTTCAATTTGATTCGGCTCTTTGTCCCATATTTTTTCGGCGACATCACGCAAATGTTGGTCGGTATAATACAAGTGAACGAACTTAAGCCCGCCTCGTATATCCCAAGTAGACTCCTGATGCTCAGGCAATAAGCAAAAACGACCCGGCCCACCGCCATTTTTCCAGCCAGCAGGTGTTTTTTGATAGCTTTCATAGCCATCTTGAATATAAAGACTTAAAGTATGGTGATCGCTACAGACACTTACACGATCTTGCTCATTAGACCAAAATGCAAGTTGCATATTTTCATCAAGCACCACAGTTTCGTGAAGCTTGGCTTTAGATTGCTGTAGCTGTTCTAAAGTTTGATAGGCCATGCAAAATTAAAACGAATATCATTGAGCTTAAGTTAACCATATTCAGCAAAATTCAGCTAGTTCAGTTAAATAAAAAGCGCAAGATCTTGCATGTATAACACAAGAATATATACGTGAAAAATTAAGCATTCCTAGATACTTAAGTTTGGTAATCGAGGATGAAGTTATGAATATTTTACTCTATGTTGCGGTGGTGTTGATTTGGGGAACAACATGGATTGGAATTGCCGTTCAGAGCCATTATGCAACACCCATCGTCGCAATTTTATGGCGTTTTGCTATTTCAGCCTTATTACTTTGGGTTGTTTTACTATTTTCAGGAAAATTACAGCGAATTGCTTTAAAAGATCACTTGTTTTGTATGCTGCAAGGCCTTTGTGTTTTCGGTCTAAACTTTATTTGTTTTTATACCGCCGTTAAATATGTAAATAGCGGTTTAGAGTCCGTTATTTTTTCGATGGCTGTTTTCTTTAATGCCATTAATGCTTTTATCTTTTTTAAGCAAAAACCCTCACCAAACTTTGCTCTAGCTGCACTTTTAGGACTTGGTGGTATTGTTCTACTGTTTTGGCATGACCTTATTAATAGTCAGTTTAATGCGCAGTTATTAATGGGTATTGGGCTATGTGCAATAGGCACTTACGGCTTTTCTTTAGGGAATATGATTAGTGTTAGACACCAAAAACGTGGTCTAAATATCTTTTCAACAAACTGTTATGCCATGACTTATGGATCTTTGGTGATGTTAAGTCTAGCCTTATTTACTGGCCAAGATTTAATGCCTCCGATGAATTTCCCATTTTTAAGTTCGCTACTTTACTTGGCTGTATTTGGTACAGTTATTGGGTTCTCTGCTTATTTTTCGCTGGTTGGGCGAATTGGTGCTTCAAAAGCAGCGTATAGCACTTTACTCTTCCCTTTAGTTGCTCTAACCGTTTCTACCTTCTTTGAAGGATATGAGTGGACCTTAAATGCATTATTTGGAATTCTTTTAATTTTACTTGGCAACTACTTAATGTTTAGTAAATTTGAAATTGGAAAAAAGTTATTTAATAGTCAAAAAAGTTGTGAGAAGCAGGCCTAAAAGCCTGCTTTTTTATAAACCATGATTAATTCTAGCAGCCCGTTTTCAGCATCAGCTCGAAATCTTTTAAAGCTGCGGCTGCTGTGGCTAAAGGCGCAGATGCTCCTCCACTTACAACAAGTTCCCCCATTTCTTGCGTTAACACGCGAATGCATTTATTAGAACCTTGAAGATGGGCAAAAGGATGATTTACTGGAACTAATCGTAATTCAACCCCTGTTTGAATTTGCTGATTTTCAATATGAATAAAACCCACCAGACGAGGAATTAGATCTTCTTTTTTCCAATCACGAATATGCTCGGCAGTAACATGGCTGATTCCTTGTCTTGGAATATCTTGAATTTTTATATCAGCTCCCAAAACCGTATTTGCCAATATCGTAATTTTAGCAGCGGTATCCCATCCATCTACATCAAAAGAGCTATTAGGTTCGGCAATACCTTTTGCTTGGGCTTTTTCAAGAGATTCTGCAAACGCACATTCATGTTGCAACATATCATTTAAAATAAAATTTGTGGTTCCAGTAAAAACACCTTCTATTTCTAAAATCTGACAGCCCGCTAAGTTATATTCAAATAAATCAACTGTCGGTAAAGCCGCAGCCGTCGCACCGCTAAAAAAAAGTTTTTGCTGGTGTTGATGAGCCAAGTTAATTATTTTTTTACCTTCTACGACTAAAGCACCTTTAGATACGGCTATCGCATTCATGTTATGTGTTAGAGCATAATTTAAATAAAACAGGCCTTTGCCCCCTGTCACATAATCACTTGGCCCAGTCTCAATAATGACATCCGCCTGTACCTGTTCTAAAAACTTTTGTTCAGTGAGACCTGTTTGATATTTAGTTTTATCTAGCCACTTGGCAGCTTGTAAACCGTCTTGATCAATTAAGCCTGATGATGAATTACATACACCCACTAAACGGGTATCAATTTGATATTTTTGTTTATAGTATGTCGATCGATTTAAAAGAAGCTCTGCAATTTGTTGCCCAATCCGTCCAAAACCACAAATTGCCACATTAATTCGCTTCATATCGCTTTCTCAAAAAACTTAAATGGTTTAAATACAAAATTTCCAAAGATAATTTTAGCATTTCATCTTTAGAAACTTTGTATCTATAAAGGTGAGTTAAAATACTATATCACTTAGATATTTGTGAGATTAACAATCTTAACTACCATATAAATTGCGACAGCAAAAACCATTAAAGCAAAGACTTTTTGCACAATTGCAGATGGAATAAAACGAATAGCTCGGCGTCCTAACAACATACCGAATGCACATGCGAGCGCGAACGCACTAGTGATTGCTACTGGATAGTGAAAACCCTCTGCAATATGCATCACAATACTCATTCCACTAATGAGAAAAATAATCATAAGTGAGGTTGCAACAATGCTATGCATATCCAAATTTGTGACTTTTCTAAGCGCTGGCACAATTACAAAGCCACCACCAACCCCTAGCATGCCAGTTAAAAGCCCAGCAATAATTCCGATACTGGCAAGAACGCTTCCCGTTTTAAAATTCCAGATAAATCGTCCTGTACTTGGGTTGACCTGACACGGCGGGTTATGAAAGTCTGATACTCGGTTACTAATAAGTCGATAACCTACTGTAAACATGACTAAGCTAAACATTAACATGAGCCAAACAGGTGAAATCGCGTTGGCTATTAAAATTCCGATATGTGCCATAGGGGCACCAATTAAGGCAATCCAGATCGCAGCACGATAACGAACAATCTTTTTAAATAAGCCTTCAATAGTTCCAATGAGTGTAGATAGCGCAACAGCGAGCAAACCAATCGGTGCAGCTTGAGCCACTGTCCAGCCTTGACTGGTCATGAGCGCAGGTACAGCAAGAATACCACCACCTGCACCAGTAAGACCAAGTAAAAAGCCAATCACGATGCCTTCAACGACAAGTAATAACATATTAAAAGCCTAAAATTGCATATACATCATTTGCAGTAGACTGCTGGTTAATGAGTGAATAGATCTCGTCTTCTTACGAAGCTTTAGTCGCTTCTCAGGGTAAAGATTATTAATCTTTACTTATCCTCTTCCACTCGAACATAGTTCTCGTCTTGCGCTCGGACAAAGCGTTGCTTTGTTTATCCTCGCTCAGGTTTGACCATCCACTCGCGGCCCTTGAGCATGCCTTGCCAATAAATCGGTGGCAAAATTTGCTCTTTAAGTAACCATGCCAATCGAGATGGTTTCTGCCCATCAATCACCCATTTTGGAAAACTTGGAAGTAATTTGCCGCCGTAACCAAACTCAGCCAGAACGATTTTTCCACGCTCTACTGTGAGGGGGCATGAACCATAACCGTTATATTCACAGAAGTTCTGCTCACCTTTAAATTGCGCTAGAACATTCACAGCAACTATCGGGGCTTGTGCTCGTGCCGCAGCAGCAGTTTTGGCATTAGGCGCATTCATTACATCACCTAAAGCGAAAATATTGGCATGCTGTGTGTGTTGTAAAGTTTGTGGATTAACACTTACCCAGCCTGCTTCATCCGTAAGAGTGCTTGCACGAATAAAGTCTGGGGCTTGTTGTGGTGGAACAACATGCAACATATCGAAATCCGTCTCGACCAATGCTGCCTTTTCATCGTTCACTACCTTAAACCATGCTTTTTTTGCAGGTCCATCTACTTTGACAAGTTGATGATTAAAGTGCAGTTCAGAGCCATATTTTTCGATATATTGCATTAGTGCAGGTACATATTCCTTCACACCAAATAAAACAGCACCAGTGTTATAAAAATGGATAGAGATATCTTTGAGTTTGCCTTGCTTTAACCAGTAGTCAGCTGAAAGATACATTGCTTTTTGAGGAGCACCGGCACATTTAATCGGCATAGGCGGCTGGGTAAAGATTGCCTTTCCACTGTTTAGCTGTTGCACCAGTTCCCATGTATACGGCGCTAGATCATAACGATAGTTAGACGTCACCCCATTTTTACCTAAGGTTTCAACTAAACCTTCAATGCCATGCCAATTCAGTTTTAAACCAGGACAGACGACCAACGCTTTATATTGAATCGGTTGGCATCCTTCCAAAATCACCTGACTGTGTTCAGGGTCAAATCCAGCAACGGCGGCTTTCATCCATTTTACTTTTGCAGGAATCACACTTGCCATGGAACGTGCGGTTACTTGAGGTTTAAAAATACCACCACCGACCATGGTCCAACCCGGTTGATAATAATGAGTGTCTGCTGGATCAATAATGACAATATCTAAATTAGGTTCACGAGACAGTAAGCTCGATGCTACAGAAACTCCAGCTGCTCCAGCACCCACAATTACAACGCTATAACAAGGAATTGTCGCTGGTTCATGATCACGTTTTAAAATACGTGGCACTAAGCCTTTTAAGTTAAAACCAAGTTTGTTACCTGCTTCTACTAACAGTGCTGCATCTTTTGGAGCAACTTCAGCCAAAGCCCACAAACTGACTGCACGCATACCAGAACGGCAATACGCTAAAACAGGTTTTTGGGCATTCTGATAAAGCTGCTTAAACTCGGCAACTTGTTGGTCGGTAATTTTGCCGCTGGTCACAGGCTGATAAATTACGTTTAGACCATATTGTTGAGCTGCTTCTTCAATTTCAATCACATTGGGTTGGTCTGCACCTTCTCCATCTGGACGGTTACATATCAGAGTTTTTATCCCTTGATCAGCAATTTTTGCGATATCGTCGGCAGTAATCTGGCCAGCAACATAAAAATCTTGATTAACTCGTTTAAGTTCCATATCGTCACCTTATGATTGTGAAGTTGAACCACAGGCCTGATTGGCAGGTAGTGCTTTATCGATTTGTTTTGGATATGGCAGATTTAAATTATTCATCAATTTAATAAAATCTTCTCGTGAGCGATTCTGACCTAAACGTGAATTTTTTAAACGTTCATAACCAATCGTTGAAGACAAACGACCCTTATAGTCGTGTCCCGGATACACAATAGTTTCGTCAGGTAAGCTGAAAAGTTGTCTATGAATACTGTCAAAAAGTGTCCCTGCATTACCTTGCTGGAAGTCAGTTCGACCACATCCATCAATTAATAATGCATCACCAGTGAAAACCATGTTTTCAACCAAATAACTCGTACAAGCATTGGTATGACCTGGGGTATAACGGGCTTCAATACTGAGGTTGCCGACTTTAAGCATGCAACCATCTGTAATTAAAATATCTCCGCAACTTACATCTGAATTACGGTGTAAAACCGATTTACAATGGAAACGTTCACGAAGCAAATTCGCAGCAGTAATATGGTCTGCATGAACATGGGTATCTAAGGTATAGATGAGCGTAAATTGATGCTGAGCTAATTCTTTTGTATAAATCTCTATATCTGATGCGA
>NZ_JRVL01000149.1:0-9793 GCF_054823985.1 Acinetobacter sp. GN11
TTCCATTACAATTACGGGGTTTAAAAAATCACGCCTAGATATAATTAATTAGAGGACGTATCTGTGAGCAAAGACACTATCATCGCCCTGCATGCTGAACACCAAGGCCGTTGGAAAAACCGTGAAGAAATCGCGGAACGTATGATTGCATTAATCGGACAATTATACCGTGAAAAAAATATTGTCGTATCTGTTTACGGTCGCTCTTTAATTAACCGTTCTGTTATCCAAATTTTGAAAACTCACCGCCGTACACGTGTTGTAGACGTTGAGCTTTCTGTTGTAAACACATTCCCAATTTTAGAAGCTTTAGCTCAGCTTGAGAATATTGGTTCTGCAGAAGTTGATATCGGTAAACTTGCTGTTGAATATAAAGAAAAAGGCGGTGATGTTAACGCTTTTGTTGCTCAAGCAGTTGAATCAATCAAAGGTAGCGCAACTTCTGAACAACCTAAAGATGTCGTTCTTTATGGTTTCGGTCGTATTGGTCGTATCTTGGCTCGTTTAATCATTAGCCAATCAGGTTTAGGTCGTGGTTTAAGCCTTAAAGCAATTGTTGTGCGTAAATCTTCTGATGGTGATTTAGCAAAACGTGCTTCTTTACTTCGTCGTGACTCTATTCACGGTACTTTCGCTGGTACAATCGCTGTTGATGAAGAAAACGAAGCAATCATTGCGAATGGTAACTTCATTAAAGTGATTTATGCATCTAGCCCAAGTGAAGTTGACTATACTGAATACGGTATTTCAAACGCACTTGTAATCGATAACACTGGTAAATGGCGTGATGCTGAAGGTCTAAGCCAACACTTGAAATGCCCAGGCGTTGCACGTGTTGTATTGACTGCACCAAGTAAAGGCGAAATGAAAAACGTTGTATTTGGCGTAAACAACACAGACATCTTAGATGAAGACAAAATCATCTCTGCTGCAAGTTGTACAACAAATGCAATTACTCCAATTCTTAAAGTATTGGATGACAAATATAAAGTTCTTAACGGTCATGTTGAAACTGTTCACTCATTTACAAATGACCAGAACTTAATTGACAACTACCATAAAGCAGATCGCCGTGGTCGTGCTGCTACTTTGAACATGGTAATTACAGAAACTGGTGCAGCTAAAGCCGTTGCTAAAGCATTACCTGCATTGAAAGGTAAGTTAACTGGTAACTCTGTACGTGTTCCTACACCAAACGTATCTCTTGCTATCTTGAACTTAACGCTTGATAAAGAAGTTGATCGTGAAGAAGTGAACGAATACATTCGTCAAATTTCGATTAACTCTAGCCTCCAAGGTCAAATTGGTTATACCAACTCGACAGAAGTTGTATCGAGTGACTTTATCGGTTCTCGTACTGCTGGTGTATATGACGCTCAAGCAACGATTACTTCTGGTAACCGTTTAACTGCTTATGTTTGGTACGATAACGAAGTAGGTTATAGCTGTCAGGTATTACGTATCGCTGAACAAATGTGCGGTGTAAGCTACAAAAAAATTCCAGCAGAATTGAATGCTTAAGATCATTTAACGATCTATAAAAGATTTTCACAAAAAGACCCAGTTTAGACTGGGTTTTTTTACAACCGTACAAAATATATGCTGACTATTTTTTGTAAATAAATGAGAATAAGAATTAAGGAAAAAAAGAAAATAGTAAGGGATAGGAATTGTCGCAGTTTAAACGTTTGTTGGTCGTTTTTATATTCATCATTATTGCCAATTTATGTGGTGTACTCATTGCAATATGGGTGTTTAAGCATTTTAATATTTATATTCCATTGAAGAATCAGGCAGTTGCTATTGACTTGCAAGAACCTCTACAAGTTAAGGTTAAAGTACAAGATGCTTTAAACGTTGATGTGAAAGGAAGGGTAAATGCCAGTATTCCAATTGATGAGAAATTGAATATTCCATTAACGCAAACGCTAACGCCGCGCGTTTATTTCGATAATATGGTACCCATTAGCACAACAATTCCAGTAAAAGAAACATTAAAAGTTGAGCAAAACCTACCAATCGATACGAAGGTTCAAGTCAGAGTTTTGGGACGTGATATTACATTACCGTTAAAGGGATCCATTCCATTAAAACTTGATGTTCCGATTGATATTAATGTCCCGCTTGAGCAAAAGGTTCATTTGAAATTCGATGCACCAGTGCGGACAGTATTAAAAGAAAATTTACATATTCCTCTAAAAGCAAGATTGGATACTAATATTCCAATCGAGGGTAATTTGAATGTTCCTGTTAAAACTGCGCTAAATGCTTCAGTCGATGTGAAAAACACATTGCCTGTGAAGATTGCAAATGGTGAGTTAAAAATTCCTCTGTCCAGTATGCGACTAAATCGGGTAGTAGGTTCAGAAACATCGCAGACGACAGCTAATCAATAGGGTGGATGCTAATGTTTCGTTCACTCAAGAGTATGCTCATCAGTTTCATTTTAATGACGATACTTGCCGCAGTTATGTTTTGGGTATACCTCAATATTCAAGCTAATTTAGTCGTTTCGGCTCATAATGCAGATATCACTTTACCTGATTCTTTGGAAACAAAGATTCAGGTTGGCAATACTTTGCAAGTTCAGTCTATTGGTAAGCTTGATACAACCTTAGATATAGATCGGCAACTGACTCTACCGCTGAAAGGGAAGTATCTGGCAGATTTAAATTTTGCTGTAGAGACACCAATTACAGTAAGTGTTGATTACTCAACAACACTAAAGATTGATCAAGTTATGCCGCTCGAAACAACGACAGATTTGATCTATCAAAATAAATTTTTGCCCAAATTTCCGCTTAAATTGGATATTCCCATCAAGTTGGATGTTCCTTTTAATTTAAAACGTAGTTATACCATTCCAGTTAAAATTGTTTTTGATGGTCCTGTTTATTTTGAATTTGATGAGCCAGTAAATTTATCGGTTAAACATCAATTTAAACCAAGTCTACAAGTGAATGACCCTATGGAAATGGGGAATGTCTCTTCATTTAATGCCATTATGTATAATTCAGTTCCAAAAACAAAAGCAAATCTTGATATGCAAATGACCTTGCCTCTACGTAATGTTCATCCTTAAAAATTAAATAGTCATCCTGCATTTTATTTTGATTAAAGCTCGTATTTGTGAATCTAAAATGCTTTTGATGACTTAAAGATGAAAACAGATCGTTATAAATAGGAATTGTCCCATTTTCTATTCGAGAATTTTATGAAAATATGGCAGAATAGGCGGTTTTAAAGTTTTTAGAGGATTGGCAGATGCGCTTTGTTGATGAAGCAGTCATTACCGTAGAGGCTGGCGACGGTGGCAATGGCGTAGCCAGTTTTCGCCGTGAAAAATTTGTACCATTTGGTGGCCCAGATGGTGGTGATGGCGGACGTGGTGGAAGTATCTACATTCAAGCTGATGATGATACAAGTACGCTAGTCGATTACCGTTACACACGTAAGTTCCGTGCTGAGCGCGGGAAGAATGGTGCAGGCGCTAACTGTACCGGACGTGGTGGTGAAGATGTGGTTTTAAAAGTACCCGTTGGTACAACAATTGTTGATACAGATTCAGGCGATATTATTGGCGATTTGGTTGAAGACGGCCAAAGAATTCTGGTTGCAGGTGGTGGTGATGGTGGTTTGGGGAATACTCACTTTAAATCATCAACTAACCGTGCTCCGCGTAAATGTACGACAGGCATCAAAGGTGAATTCCGTGAAATTCGCCTTGAACTAAAAGTGTTGGCAGATGTTGGTCTACTGGGCATGCCAAATGCTGGTAAATCAACCTTTATTCGTGCTGTAAGTGCTGCAAAACCAAAAGTAGCAGACTATCCATTTACAACTATGGTTCCAAACCTTGGTGTTGTAGATGCTGACCGTCATCGTTCATTTGTAATGGCCGATATTCCAGGGTTGATTGAAGGTGCAGCAGAAGGCGCTGGTTTAGGAATTCGTTTCCTTAAACATTTGGCACGTTCGCGTATTCTTTTACACATTATTGATGTGCAACCAATTGATGGTTCAGATCCGGCGCATAATGCAAAAGCAATTATGAACGAGTTAGCTAAGTTTTCTCCTACTTTAGCTAAACTACCGATTGTTTTAGTACTGAACAAACTTGATCAGATTGCTGAAGAAAGTCGTGAAGAGTGGTGTCAGCATATTCTAGGTGAACTAGAGTGGACTGGACCTGTCTTTAAGACCTCAGGCTTATTAAGCGAAGGAACGAAAGAAGTTGTTTATTACTTAATGGATCAGCTTGAACAACAACGTGAACGCGAAGTTGAAGATCCTGAATATGCAGCAGAAGTAAGAGCTTTCCGTGAACAACTAGAAATTGAAACACGTGAACAAACCATTGCGGCAAAAGAAGCATATCGCGCTATGCGTCGAGCACAACGTCTTGAAGGCATGTTGGGCGATGATGATGATTTTGACGATGATGAAGACGACACTGATGTAGAAAGCATCTACGTTCGTGACTAGAAAACCGAGGAAAACATGATAGAAGTGGTCGATGGGCAACGTCAGCTCAGTGAGTGTAAACGAATCGTTGTTAAAATCGGATCATCTTTACTCACAGCCAATGGGCAAGGTTTAGACTTGAATGCTATTTCGCATTGGGCGAAACAGATTGCAGATCTACACAATGCCGGACACGAAATTATTTTAGTGTCGTCTGGAGCTGTGGCTGAAGGTATGGTTCGTATGAAGCTTGCGAGTCGACCCACCGATCTACCCAGTCTGCAAGCCTGTGCTGCGATTGGGCAGATGGGTTTAATTCATACTTGGTCTAGTGTGCTTGAAGAACATGGCATTCGTACTGCTCAGGTTTTATTGACGCATGATGATCTAGCAGACCGCCGTCGTTATTTAAACTCATGTGATGCTTTGCAAAACTTGATTGATTGGCGTGTGATTCCGGTTATTAATGAAAATGACACGGTATCTACCGACGAGATTCGCTTTGGTGATAACGATACTTTAGCTGCGATGGTTGCAGGTCAGGTGCATGCAGAATTGCTGATCATTTTAACGGATCAGCAGGGCATGTTTGACTCAGATCCACGTCACAACCCAGATGCTAAATTACTCTCTACTGTTCGTGCCATGGACGATATTTTATTCGAAATGGCTGGCGGTGGCGGTGTACTCGGCAGAGGTGGTATGGTGACTAAGGTTCGTGCCGCACGTTTAGCTGCTAAGTCGGGTTGTCCAACGCTCATTGCGAGTGGCGAAAGTGATAATGTCTTGTCACGTGCTATGGCCGGTGAAATGCTAGGTACGCTGTTTACTACAGATAAAGACCGTATGACTGCTCATCAACAGTGGCTCGCTGCTCATTTACAGACGGCAGGTCGTCTTGTAATTGATGATGGCGCCATTGAGGCGATTAAATTGAAACATCGCAGTTTACTCCCAGTTGGGGTTAAAACTGTTGAAGGACATTTTGATCGTGGTGATGTAGTTGAATGTGTCGATAAACAAGGTAAACGTATTGCAGTGGGTCGAGTGAATTTTAGCTCGCGATCTGCTGAAATTATTAAAGGCTTAGCCTCTGATAAGGTTTATCAAGTACTTGGTGAAGCCCGTTCACTTGAAATGATTCATCGTGATCATATGGCGATTTACTAGATTATTGTAAAATTAAAAAAGCTCGCTTTATGCGAGCTTTTTTTCTGGCGTTAAACGAGGTAGAACACGATCTTCACCCACCATATATGGATGTGTCGCGAGACTCAACATATCTAGATCTTCTGAGCTATTACCATAGGCATAAATTTGATGGTAATGCTGTAGTGTATATTGCTGATGTATTCTTAATTTCTTTTGTTCACTACTACAATCTGGCGTGGAATAGTAACCCGTCATTATGCCGTTTTTAATTTGAGTTTCGGTACAAATTAATTCGATATCTAGTAACTTGCAAAGTGGGGCAAGGTAGACATCAATTGAAGCCGAAACCAGTACCACTCGATCACCACGTAACTGATGATGCTGTAACTGTGCGAAAAGTTCAGGTGAGAGCGCAGAGACCAACTGTTGTGCGTATTCTTCACCTAATCTTTGCAGTTCAATTGCGGGAGTATCTTTGAACATGCTACGGAATAACTTGGCACGCATAGCATTAGCTGGATAAAAGTTAAGATAGTAAGCTTGAATCCATGGTAGGATTTTTAAGCTTTGTTTAACAATGTGGCGCTTAGACAAAGCATAAAAGATAAATCCTGTAAAACTGTCTTTGCTACACAGGGTTCCATCAAAATCGAACAGGGCGAGACTCTTTATAGTCTTATTCGTTTCGCTCGTTGCATACATGATTCATATCGTCCGTTTACGCGGGTTGCATACCAGTTGGTATTATAGTCACGACTTAATTTTGGTCCAGAAATAACCACTTGCGGCATCATTGCATAGATAGGTTCTTTACCTGTCTTTGCTTTATAAAGTTTCGTCAGAGCAATATAGGTTTGAGTACTTTCAAACTTTTTCTCTTTTTCTAATTTAAGATCATCACGAATTTGTCGTGGGGTAACCAATACATTATTTTTTGCAAATACAGTAATCAGCTCTTTTTCTGACTGGCTTTGAGTCGGACGCGGATCCCCATCTTTTGTGTAAAGAAGTAGATCACCATCTAAAGTGAGCTTAGCATCAGTAAGAGCATCCAGCATATTTTGAAAAGCAGCATTACGGCTAGAATACATACCTGAGTTATAGTCTGCAAATCGATAAATGGCTTTGTCATAGTCAGCTGGATAAACCATTAAACGATGAATACCATAATATAAACCGCCATATTCAGTATATAAATCATCACGAAGTGCAGCAGTATTCATGCTTGAGCGTTTATTGGCTTTCGCATAGTTAATATGAACTTGCATAGAACCCAAGGTCGTAATAGGGTTCATTTTCTCGCCAATATCTTGTCCAACTAATTTGGCTGCACCTGTTAAGGCACTCACATGATAATGCTTAGCCATAAAATCGAAAATTTCTCGATATAGTAAATCGAGATCTTTTTCAGTTTTAACCTTACGCATTTGGCTCATATAGTTGTTATCAGGAGAAGGCTGAGTTTTTAGTACTTCTTCAAAATAACCAGCCATTGTTCCACCAATGGTTTTGCCAAGCTTATCTTCAAACTTTTCATTTAAACGTGTGCTAACTTCTTCAACTGCTTTTTGGCCTAATCCAGGCACTTGAGGGTTGGCAACAAAGTTAGATTCTTGATCGACAATAGCGACAATACTACATACATTTTTTTTAGTTTTAGGAATTTTTAATTCCTGCATAATATCATCAATATCTTTTGCCCATGACTCACGATCATGCACACGTGATGGAATTAACTTTTTAATGTGCTGGCTTTCTAGTTCAGGCTCATCATTTTTTGACCACCAACCTTTATCACCACAAGCAGCTAAACTCATGCACACGGCGACCATACCGAATGATTTTAATAAAAAACGGGAAGATAACGGTTTGTTCATGGCGAGGAAAGCACCTGCATAAAAAGATGAGCCGATTAAGCGGATGAAGTATACTATGTTGATCATCAATTGTATGAATATATATGTATATTGGTCCCTATCAACTGTCAAATAATTTAATCGTTGCTCCTATGGCCGGGGTTACTGACCGTCCATTTAGAACGCTCTGTAAGTATTTTGGCGCAGGCCATGCAGTCAGTGAAATGATGACTGCCGATAAGACTTTGCAGATGAGCAAGAAAAGCCTCTACCGTGCAAATTTTGATGGCGAACTTGCCCCAATCTCTGCACAAATTGCTGGTTCTGATCCTGAGCAGTTAGCTGAGGCTGCACGTCATCAAGTGGCAAATGGCGCACAAATTGTTGATATCAATATGGGATGTCCAGCGAAAAAAGTATGTAATAAACTCGCAGGTTCAGCATTATTACAAGATGAAGATTTAGTGGCACGAATTCTTGATACGGTTGTCGCTGCTGTTGATGTTCCTGTTACATTAAAAACCCGTTTGGGCTTTTTAAATGGCCAAGAAAATATTTTAAGAATCGCAAAAAGGGCAGAAGAAGCGGGAATTGCTGCCTTGGCCTTACATGGTCGCACCCGTGAAGACATGTATTTAAATACAGCACGCTATGACTTGATCAAACATGTTAAAGAATTAATCAATATTCCACTTATTGCAAACGGTGATATTGATAGCCCTGAAAAGGCAAAATATGTGCTCGACTATACAGGTGCTGATGCAATTATGATTGGTCGTGCTGCTCAAGGTCGACCATGGATTTTCCGTGAAATTGCTCATTATTTAAAAACTGGAGAGCACTTAGCCGCACCTAATATTGAAGAGGTGAAGCAGGTGCTATTAGGGCATTTATCAGAACTTTATCAATTCTATGGTGAATATTCTGGATGCCGTATTGCCCGTAAACACATTGCTTGGTATACGAAAGGGTTACGTTCAAGCAATGAATTCCGCCAAAATATGTATAAAGTTGAAAGTACAGCTCAGCAAGCATTAGTGGTCGAAAACTATTTTAATCAGCTATTAGCTGAAGGCAATTTGATGAGTGATGTGCAAGTTGAGCAGGTTAACTTATTAGAAACTCATTAAAGAAAAAGCCAGTAAATGTTTACTGGCTTTTTTAAATTTACTCATCTTCTAACATTTCTACCACTAACTGATTAACTAAATCAGCAGCAGCTAATTCACGTATTTGTGAGACATTACTACCTGCCCAAAAAGCACCAAAGCCATAGTCTTTATTCTTACTGGCAATTGCATTTAATTGCTTGGCCAAATCATAGGTATATGGATATTCTGGTTGAGGCGGTCGATTCGGTAAATCAATTTGTGTGTGCCAATGGTTCAGTAGGCCGCGGGCCGGACGTCCAGAAAGACTGGCACTGATTTGTGTCACAGGCTCATTAAATAAAGCTTTACGGTATTCGACAGATGCATTTGAAGATGGACATTGAACGAAAGCAGTTCCGAGTTGAACAGCCGTAGCTCCTAAGCTCAACATATATCGTGCTTGTGCACCGTTCATAATGCCACCAGCGGCTACCACAGGTCGTTTGCAATGTTTGACAATAAGATGTACTAAATCACTCGTTTTAATCGCTGCATCAAAATTCTTATTAAAGATTCCTCGATGTCCACCTGCTTCAATACCTTGAGCAATAATAATATCTATACCAGCTGCCTCAATGGCTTGTGCTTCAACTAAATTGGTAGCAGAAACCATGGTTATAATTCCGGCATCTTTTAATGCCTGAATTTGATGCGGATGGGGAATACCAAAATGAAAACTGACAGCTTTGGGTTTAGTTTCTAATACGACATTTAGAAAATCATCGTTATCAAGAAAACTTGGATAAATACAGTTTAAGTTTTGAGGCGGCTGTTCTCCGAACTTTTCAAACTGTGGACGTAAATATTCAATCCATTGTGCTGAGGTTTGAGAACTAAGTTGTTCGGGTTGATGGCAGAAAAAATTAACCTGAAACGATTTCTCTGTAAGTGTTTGGGTTTTTAAAATCTGTTCTTGAGCACTTTGTGCTGTATTTGCTCCGAGTCCTAATGACCCAAGACCACCCTGATTAGAAACTTCTGCGGCAAGTTCAGGTGTAGACACACCCGCCATAGGGGCAAGAAAAATTGGATGTTTAATTTCAAGTTGTTGTAACAGGGTCATTTTATTCACCTCATTTCTTTCTCTTCACCATAACGTGAAATCAGAACCAAGAGCAAATAATATTGGGCATTTAGTTTTTAAATATTTATTTCTTAAATAATTAAAAG
>NZ_JRVL01000150.1:0-91581 GCF_054823985.1 Acinetobacter sp. GN11
CCCAAGGCAAAATTGACTAACTCTCTGACCATTTCACGTGACTAATGATTGTTATGTTATACAAGTGCTCTTAATAAGAATGGTAATTATCGACGCATAAACTCAACACATCTATGTATTTTTTATGGCAATCTAATTCAACGTATGTTGGCTCTGACCACAATAAAAGGGATATTTATATGATAAATAAGTGTAAGTGCCATAGCTTAATTTGTTTTAATTGTTAAGATAGAAACCTGAACACATCCATTCTGCCGATGCTAAAACATAGAAAAGCCCATGAAAGACAAGCCGACATTAACATATCAATTGCCGACTCAGTCCTGTTGGACGCATACATGGATAAAACCTCCTTTTTATCATCCCGAGTCAGGGCATGAATCTGATACACGTTTTTATAACCAACAGCCTAAATCACCGGCTAGAGGCTCAAAAGAGCTATTACGTTGGTTAGTTACGCGTGAGTCTTTTACATGGAACGTTGATATTCAAAATGAATACGATACCCGTGTAAATACGGCTGTGGCCTTGCCTCAAAATCGTCCTCAGGCGGATTTAGATGATTGGCAAGTTTGGTTTGTTGGGCATGCGACGGTATTGATTCAGATCGGGCCTTATAACTTTATTACCGATCCAGTATGGTGTGATTATGCAAGCCCTTCACAGGGTCGTGGACCTCGCCGTGTGTGTCCCGCAGGTTTTGCGTTAGAACAGTTGCCGACAATTCATGGTGTTCTACTCAGCCATAATCATTATGATCATATGGATTTGGCTACGCTTGAATGGCTACATAAAAAATTCGCAATGCCGATTTACACTGGACTCGGGAATGGGTTCTATCTACCCAAAGAGTTTCATGTGATTGAGATGGATTGGTGGCAAGAAATTCCATATCACGAACTAAGAATAATCTATACACCTGCACAGCATGGTTCCGGTCGTGGTCTACGCGACCAGAATAAAGCGCTCTGGGGCGGCTTTTCGGTTGTTGCTAAAACAGGCCATTGTTTCTTTGCTGGTGATACGGGTTATGCGGGGCATTTTAAGCAAATTCATGCACGTTATGGGGCGCCGCGTGTTGCTTTGCTTCCGATCGGAGCTTATGAACCTCGCAAGTTAATGAGTTATGTTCATATGAACCCTCAAGATGCTGTGCATGCACATTTAGATTTGCAAGCTCATCGTTCTGTTGCGATTCATTATCGAACTTTCCAGTTGACTGACGAAGATCGAGAAGATCCTGAACATGCGCTAGCTCAAGCAATTAAAGCTTCATCGAAACTTGCGAATCCTTTTTATTGCATTCGAGAAGGGCATAAATTGACTGTCTAAAAGGATATCATTTTATATTTAAGTAAAAAGGCCAGTTCAATTTGAACTGGCTTTTATGATTTTGACTTAAATTAAGCTAAGTCGAAACGATCAAGATTCATGACTTTAGTCCATGCCGCTACAAAGTCTTGAACAAATTTTTCTTTACCATCTGCCTGAGCATAAACTTCTACCAGTGCACGCAAGATTGAGTTTGAACCGAAGACTAAATCATTACGTGTTGCAGTAAATTTTACTGTGCCTGTTTTACGGTCTTTGCCTTCAAATACTTCGCTTGTTGAATCAACAGGTGCCCACACAGTAGACATGTCGAGTAGATTCGTAAAGAAGTCTGTGCTGAGTACACCAACCTGATGAGTGAATACACCGTGTTGCGAACCATCCCAGTTGGTGCCCAGTACACGTAAACCACCAATCAATGCAGTTAACTCTGGTGCAGTCAAAGTCAGTTGCTGTGCTTTATCAATTAATAAAGCTTCAGTTGCTGCATTGACTCCCTCTTTTTTCCAATTTCTAAAACCATCGGCAAGGCCGAGGAGTAATTGGAAAGACTCGACATCAGTTTGACTTTGTAATGCGTCAACACGACCAGGGGCAAATGGAACGCTAATATTGAAACCTGCCTCTTGAGCAGCTTGCTCTACACCAACGTTACCTGCTAGCACAATTAAATCAGCCAATGACAGTTGAGTTGAGGCTTTGATTTCTTCAATTTTAGTTAAAGTTTCAACAGCTTTTTGGTTTACTTCCCAATCACGTTGCGGTGATAAGGCAATACGTGCGCCGTTTGCTCCACCACGTTTGTCTCCACCACGGAAAGTTGACGCTGAAGCCCAACCAAGAGAAACCAACTCACCAGCAGATAGCCCTAGTGCAACAATTTTTGCTTTTGCATCAGCAATGCTGGCAGCCGATGGTGCAGTGCTAGCAGCAGGTAACGGATCTTGCCAAATTAAATCTTCAGCTGGAACTTCAGGACCTAGATAACGTGCTTTTGGTCCCATATCGCGGTGAGTTAATTTGAACCATGCGCGGGCAAAAGCATTAGCGAAAGCTTGTGGATCGTTATGGAAGCGACGAGAGATTTTTTCAAACTCAGGATCAAAACGTAAGGTCAAATCTGTAGTAAGCATTGTTGGCTTACGTTTAATTGATGGATCGAATGGATCAGGAATGATCGCTTCAGCATCTGCTGCTACCCATTGAATTGCACCAGCAGGTGAGCGCTCTTGTACCCACTCGTATTTGAATAGGTTTTCAAAGAAGTAATTACTCCATTGTGTTGGAGTCTGTGACCAAATGACTTCTAAACCAGAAGTGATCGCGTCTTTACCAACACCTGTACCAAAGCTATTTGACCAGCCAAAGCCCATCTGTTCAATTGGCGCTCCTTCAGGATCAGCCTGAACATGGTCAGCAGAGGCAGCACCGTGGGTTTTACCTAAAGTATGGCCACCTGCAATTAATGCAACAATTTCTTCATCATCCATTGCCATGTTGCCGAAAGTCGCACGAATAAACGGTGCAGCCGATTTTGGATCGCCACTGGCTTGTGGACCTTCAGGGTTCACATAAATTAGACCCATTTCGGTTGCAGCTAGATTGCTGCCTTCCAATGCTTCAGAGTTGCGATGAGCTAACCATTCTTTTTCATCGCCCCAGTTTACATCGTTGTCTGGTTCCCAAACATCTTCACGACCTGCACCAAAACCAAAGGTGCGGAAGCCAGAAGACTCAAGCGCAATGTTACCGGCAAGAATAAATAAATCTGCCCACGATATTTTTTGACCGTATTTTTGTTTAACTGGCCATAGTAAGCGGCGTGCTTTATCTAAGCTCGCATTGTCAGGCCAACTATTTAATGGTGCAAAACGTTGTTGACCACGACCAGCACCACCACGGCCATCGCCCATACGATATGTACCGGCAGCATGCCATGCTAAACGAATAAATAAGCCCGTATAATTTCCCCAATCGGCTGGCCACCAATCTTGGGAATCTGTTAATACATTTTTGATATCAGCTTTGAGTGTGTAGTAGTCGAGTTTTTGAAATTCTTGACGATAATTAAAATCTTTACCGAGTGGATTAGAACGTTCTGAATGTTGATTCAGCAAGTCAACACGTAATTGTTTTGGCCACCAATGTAAACTAGGCGTGCCACCACCGATCGTTGCTTCTGGTTTTGAGTTATGACCTGAAAAAGGACATTTTGATTCGTCTGACATGGTTATATTCTCTCTGGGTAATAATTATTGAGCTCTTAATAAAGTAGTAGGGCTCATTTTCCTGGATTTCTGGTTTAAAAACTCATGTTTATTAAATAAAGAAATGAGTGAACAAATGGTGAGAGAAACCGTTTAAAAAATTCTTTTCACTAAGATGTTGGCCCATCATGTTTATTTAATAATGCATCAGATTCCTTTAATTGTTATTCCTCCAATTTACTGTATGAAGGTTAAAAAACAAGAGGAAAAATAAGTTGAAGCTTGAAAATAACGATGCATAGAATTACCTCTTCAATTGTTGGAACAACGTAAGATCTTTTAATAACGCTCTTTAAATATAGTAGAAGTAGAAGGCTTATTTTTCAAATGGATTAAATTGTCAGTATTGATTTAAAAAACCGATTTTAATTTTGTTCAAAAAAGTAGGATGCAAGCGAGAGTGAAAAGAAATTTTTGTATTCAGTTTTATTAAGTTATTTAAAATAAAAAAGGAGAGCATCGCTCTCCTTTTTCTTTAGATACTAAACATTTACGATTCGATTCGATTTGACCATGTCGGCTAGGCCATGAGTTTTAAAATAGTACTCAAGCCAACTTTTCACAATAAGCGGATTATTCATTTTCATAACATCACCAAGTAATTTTTGTGCATCTGTCATAGGTACATGACAAATTGCTTTTCGTACTCGCAGAATGTTACTTGAACTCATTGAAAGGGTATTGAATCCCATCGCCATGAGTAAAATTGCCGATAATGGATCACCTGCCATTTCACCACAAATACTGATTGGTTTTTTGTGGTCATGACATTCTTTAACCAAACGAGTTAAAGCACGTAAAATAGAAGGGTGGAAATGCGAGTAAACGTTTGCCACATGTGGATTATTACGGTCAACCGCAAGTAAATATTGGGTTAAGTCATTTGAACCCACAGAGAAGAAATCGACGAGTTCAGCAAACTCATCAATTTGTAGCAATACACTTGGTACCTCAACCATAATCCCAATTTTAGGCTTGGTAATTTTAACTTGCTCTTCTTCTTGCACCGCCATCCAGTCACGCTCAAGTAAGTAAAGCACTTCTTCGACTTCACTGACTGTAGTCACCATTGGCAATAAAATATGCAAATTATTTAAACCAATACTGGCTTTGAGCATTGCACGAATTTGCGACGAAAAAATCTCGGGATGATCCAGCGTGAAACGAATACCACGCCAGCCCAATGCCGAGTTTTCTTCTTCGATACTGAAATACGGTAAGTCTTTATCGGCACCAATATCCAGAGTTCGCATCACCACAGGTTTGTTGGCGAAGTGGCTCAACTGTTGACGATAGATTGCACGTTGTTCTTCTTCACCCGGGAAGCGTTCCCGTAACATGAATGGAATTTCACTTCGATATAGACCAACACCTTGAGCGCCGCGTTGTACTCCGCGAACCACATCAATCATAAGGCCTGTGTTTACATAAAGTGGAACAGATACACCATCTGGAGTAATCGCTTCTTTGGTCTCGTATTGTTTGAGATCTTTTGCGATCTGCTCATCTTCTTTTTGAATTTCTTTATAACGTTGGCGTAAACGGCGTGGAGGATTTATAAAAACACGGCCTTGATAAGCATCCACAATCATTTCTGCATCATCGAGCGTGTTAACAGGAAGTTCAGTTACGCCAACTACAGTTGGAATTCCTAATGCACGGGCCACAATCACCATATGTGAATTGGCTGCACCTTCTGAAGTTACAATTGCTGCAATATTGTCTACAGGCAGCTCAACGAGTGCCGCAGTACTAATCTCTTCACCAATTAAAATACTGTCTGGGCTCAGTTCACGGTGGCTAGAGTCTTCTTCTTGCAACGAGGCTAAAATACGTCGGCCTAAATCTTTAAGGTCAGAAACTCGCTCACGTAGATAGTCATCTTCCATTTGTGCAAATAGGGCAGTGTGTTTTTCTATTACACGACGTACTGCACCTTGTGCCCAATGTCCATCACGAATGAGTTCTTTGATTTCTGCTGGTAACGCATTTTCATCTAGCATTCTTAAGAAAACACTAAATAAAGCGCGTTCTTCTGCCATTAAAGAATCATGCATTTTCTCATCTAAAGAACGAATCTCTGAACGAACTGAAGAAATGGCTTGATCTAGAAGTCGAAGTTCATGACTAATATCTTCTGCTTCACGGTCAGGTACTGACGCTAAATCGGCAGGTGGATATAAAATAATAGCGCGACCTAAAGCAACACCGCCTGCACCTGAAGCACCTTGAAAGGTTTTATAGGCAGGGCCATTGCTTGGTTTGCGAAATACGTCAATATTTCCAACTGCGTGAGCGTGGGCAATAACACCAGAAAGCTGAGCACACAGAGTGACTAAAAATGACTCGGCTGCTTCGCTAAAATCTTGAGGAAGTTTGTTTTGTACAACCAAAACACCCATAACCTTACGGCGATACATGACAGGTACGCCAAGGAATGAGTTGTAAATTTCTTCACCTGTTTCAGGTAAATACATGAAACGCTCATGTTTTGGAGCATTGTCAAGGTTAACAATTTCTTCACGTTGCCCGACCAGACCGACTAAACCTTCACCGAGTTGCAGTGAAACATGGCCTACAGATTCTTGGTTTAAGCCTTTAGAGGCCATCAATACATAGCGCTGATTGCGTTCATCGAGTAAATAAATAGAGCAAACATCCACTTTCATGGCTTCAGCAACCTGATTGACCATGGTGTCTAATGATTCATGCAAACTGACGGACGCATTAACTTCTTGGACAATGCGCCGTAGAGTGTCGAGTTGCATGTTTGACATGGATGTATAC
The DNA here is from genome assembly GCF_054823985.1 of Acinetobacter sp. GN11. Taxonomy (NCBI): domain Bacteria; kingdom Pseudomonadati; phylum Pseudomonadota; class Gammaproteobacteria; order Moraxellales; family Moraxellaceae; genus Acinetobacter; species Acinetobacter sp. GN11. The sequence goes on from NZ_JRVL01000150.1 coordinate 6,387, forward strand.
TCCAGTATTTTTTTAGACTATGAATGTATTTATAACAGCACTTTTAATAAAAATCATTTGCTAGATAAATGATTTTTAGGGTAATTGTTGCATCGGCAACTGTGTACACAACTCCACCATGGCTTTACGATAAACATCACGCTTGAAGTTCACCACTTGTCCAAGAGGATACCAATAGCTAACCCACTGCCATTCATCGAATTCGGGTGGGTCGGAGAGGTTTAACTGAATATTTTTTGCATGCGCAGTTAATTTCAGTAAAAACCATTTTTGTTTCTGTCCGATACATACGGGGTCAGAGTCTGACCGAATGTAACGATGTGGCAAACGATAACGCAGCCATCCTTTGGTTTGCGCAATAATCTGGACATGTTCGGGCAATAAGCCGATTTCTTCTCTCAGTTCTCGAAAAAGTGCCTGTTCAGGAGTTTCTCCAAACTGAATGCCTCCTTGTGGAAATTGCCAAGCATTGTGACCAATGCGCTTTGCCCATAAAACCTGTCCATCATCGTTTGCCAAAATGATCCCGACATTCGGTCGGAAACCTTCTGAATCGATCATTTGGCTACCTAAATATTGTCTATATCGTTGACTTTAATCGCGGGGACAAACACTTTTTTATGTCCAGCTCGAAAAGATCAAAGTAAAATGTTTAAATTGCTACGATCTTAACGAATTTCTATCGACTAGCGGAGATAGATTTACATTTTTTTTCTTAAATTTCAGTTTAAACGAGAATTTTCATGAAACTGGCGTTGTTTGATTTAGACCATACCTTGTTAAATACCGATTCAGACCACTCGTGGGGTGAATTTTTAGTCAATGAAGGTTTGGTTGATCCGGTTCATCATCGTCAGATGAATGATAAATTTTATGAAGATTACAAAGCAGGGCAACTTGACCCCTATGCTTATAATGAATTTGTCTTTGGATTTTTAACAAAGCACGACAATAATTATTTAACTGAACTTCACCAGTTGTTCATGCAAAAAGTGATTCGCCCACAAATGCGTCCAAAAGGTTTTGATGCAATCAAAAAACATCAAGATTTAGGACATACGATTGTCGGAATCACTGCAACAAGTGATTTTATTACTGCACCAATTTTCCGTGAATTTGGGATTACAGAAATTTTAGCAACCAATGCTGAAGTTGCTGATGGGAAATATACGGGTAAAGTTGCGGGTTTAGCATGTTATCAAAAGGGCAAGCTTGCACGTCTAGATGGATGGTTGGAAGGTCGTAGCGTGTCTGAGTCTTGGGCTTATTCAGATTCAATCAACGATCGTTTTTTACTTGAATATGCAACGCATGCAATTGCAGTAAATCCTGATGATCGCCTTGAAAAACTGGCTCAAGAAAATAATTGGGATATTCAGGACTGGTCAATTTCACAGGCATGATATTCCTCAATATTTGAATCGCTTTTGTGGCATTGAGAGCAAGGGCGATTTAAATCGGTCATGATGATGAGTGAGGATATGATGGATAATCAGAATGAGACCGAAAAAAAGAAGACCCGTAAAGGTAATCTTCTTGAAGAATTTGGTGGGCAACTGATTGACGGTTTCATCACACTCATTGGTGAACTTTTTATTTACATTGTTTTTCTATTATTTTCAGGTACTTTAATTGGCATTGTCGTTGCCGCGATTTTCTTCGGTTGGGGCATACTATTTTTGCTGCTACCTTTTGCTGTTTTGATTTATATCCTTTTTAAAAAATATAGTCGTTAATTCAATTATTCCTGCATCATTTTAATCAATTCTTGCATAGCTCTAGATTGAGTACGTGCAGGATGCCATACCATGCCTAATTGACGATTCATTTCGACATCTAAATCAAGTTGCTGCATATCTTGGTTCAGCAAAGTTTTTGGTAAAACTGACCAACCCAAACCAATCGACACCAACATGCGAATAGACTCAAGAGGGTTATTGCTCATGGTGATTTTGGGTTTCAGTCCTTGCTTTTCAAATTCGGCTAACGTGATTTGAGCAGTGTAAGTTTGTGCCGCGGGTAATAAGCTTGGGTATTCAATAAGGTCTTGTAAGGTCAGATGCTCTTTTTGTGCAAGTGGATGAAATGGAGCAGCAACAAAAACTAAAGGATCATTCCAGATTGTAATGTAGTTAAGGCGCTCATCACCTGAAGGAGGAAGGGTTAAAAATGCTAACTCTAAATCACCAGCCAGCACTTTTTCATGTGCTTGCTCTGAGTCAACAAAATGCACATCTAAGGTGACCTGCGGAAATTGCTGAACAAAGTGTTTAAGGGGCGCGGGTAAATGATGCAAGCCAATGTGATGACTCGTTCCAATTTTTAAACGACCTTGTATCTGGGTTTGTTCATGGCTAAGCGTATGGTGGATATCTCCAAGATCATTTAGCCAGTTTTTAACTTTGGGTAGTAATGAATGTGCAGCATGAGTTGCCTGAACACCTCGGCCTGCGGACTCAAATAGTTTTACACCAAAATATTCTTCTAGACTGTGAATCCGTTTGGTTACAGCAGGTTGAGTAATAAATAATTGATCTGCTGCCACAGAGATAGACCCTGTTTCCATAACTTTTACAAAAGCTTCAAAGGCTGCAAGATTCATAATACAACTCAACTTGGAATAGAAAAATCGAGGGGCTAAAGTTGCCGAGCCAAAATCGTATCATGCTTGCAGCAAAACCAGTGAGAAAGTTGTGAATTACCGCACTAATCTTAGCCTAAGCTGTTGTTTCCTCTTCTGCTAAGGCAGTTATACGGCGATCTTTAGCTGCCCATACTTTTTCATGGAAGAAAAAAGCAAATGCTTGTACTGTTGGTTCGAGCATGCTTAGGGTTAAAGCCATCCAAATATTACCTGTTACAAAGTATGCAACTATCATCGCTACGCTAATATGCATAATGTAATAGCTGAAGGTTTTCTTTAATGTACGTTGATTATTTACAACAAATTTTTGAATATTAGCCATGATCATTCTCTTTAGCCACTTTAGATATTTTTAGTATAGAGATGAGAGTATAAGATTAAAAATTGATTATGCAAATGATAATCATTAACAAAAACGATTTATTAAATTTGATAGTTATAACCGGGATTATAATTGATTCCAAAAAGTTTTCTAATTTATAAAAATGATAAATTAGATTTATGTGAAACTCTGGCTATAATCGAAGAAAGATTAGAATTACCCAGTCCAATGGAGCAAGACGACATGGCAGGCAAAACTTTATATGACAAATTGTGGGATGACCACGTTGTTTCACAGCGTGATGATGGCTCATGTTTACTTTATATTGACCGTCATTTATTGCATGAAGTGACTAGTCCACAAGCATTTGAAGGTTTGCAACTTGCCGGTCGTCAACCATGGCGTTTAAGTGCAAACGTTGCTACACCGGACCATAACGTTCCAACGTCTAAAAAAGAACGTGACCAAGGCATTGCAGGTATTGAAGATGATACGTCTCGTATTCAAGTTCAAACCTTAGATGACAACTGTAAAGCTTTTAATATTGTTGAATTCAGCATTAATGATATCCGTCAGGGTATTGTGCATGTCGTTGGACCTGAACAGGGCTTAACTTTACCCGGCATGACAGTCGTATGTGGTGATTCACATACAGCTACTCACGGTGCTTTCGGTTGCTTGGCGCATGGTATTGGGACATCTGAAGTTGAACATGTGTTAGCAACACAATGTTTGATTCAGAAAAAATCTAAAAACATGTTAGTACGTGTAGATGGCGTATTAGGCAAAGGCGTAACATCAAAAGATGTTGTGTTGGCAATCATTGCTAAAATTGGTACTGCTGGTGGTACAGGCTATGCAATTGAGTTCGGTGGTCAAGTTTTCCGTGATATGTCGATTGAAGGGCGTATGACGGTATGTAACATGGCGATTGAAGCGGGTGCTCGTGTCGGTATGGTTGCAGTTGATGACAAAACTGTTGAATACGTGAAAGGTCGTAGCTATGCACCAAAAGGCGAGCAATGGGAACAAGCAGTTGCTTACTGGGACACTTTGCATTCAGATGAAGACGCGGTGTTTGATGCAGTCGTTGAATTAAATGGTGCAGAGATCGAGCCACAAGTGTCTTGGGGAACTTCACCTGAAATGGTTATTCCAGTCACAGAAGCTGTACCAACTTTAGAACAAGCGAAAGATGACGTTCAACGTAATGACTGGACGCGTGCTTATCAATATATGGGCTTAAATGCAGGTCAAGCATTAGCTGATATTCAACTTGATCGTGTCTTTATTGGTTCTTGCACTAACTCTCGTATTGAAGATATTCGTGCTGCTGCTGAAGTGGTTAAAGGCCGTAAAGTGGCGTCTAGCATTAAGCAAGCGATGATTGTTCCGGGGTCTGGTTTAGTTAAACAGCAGGCAGAAAAAGAAGGCTTGGATAAAATCTTTTTGGAAGCTGGTTTTGAATGGCGTGAACCAGGTTGTTCAATGTGTTTAGCAATGAATGCAGATAAGTTACAACCGGGTGAGCACTGTGCATCGACGTCTAATCGTAACTTTGAAGGTCGTCAAGGTAATGGTGGTCGCACTCACTTGGTGAGTCCAGCAATGGCGGCAGCGGCTGCAATTGCAGGTCACTTTGTTGATGTTCGTTCATTTTAATTCGGTCTGGAGCAAACCATGAAAGCTTATACAGTTGAACAAGGTATCGTTGCACCATTAGATCGTGCCAATGTTGATACAGATTTAATTATTCCAAAACAGTTCTTGAAATCAATCAAACGTACAGGTTTTGGCGATAACTTATTTGATGAACTTCGTTATTTAGATGAAGGCTATCCGGGACAAGATAATTCAGTTCGTCCCAAAAATCCGGATTTCGTTTTGAACCAGCCACGTTATCAAGGCGCAAATGTTTTAATTGCTCGTACCAACTTTGGCTGTGGTTCAAGCCGTGAGCATGCACCTTGGGCATTAAATGAATACGGTTTCCGTACGGTTATTGCGCCAAGCTTTGCTGATATTTTCTTTAATAACTGTTTCAAAAATGGCATGTTACCTGTCATTTTGTCAGAAGAAATTGTTGATCAGTTATTTAAAGAATGTGCTGCTAATGAAGGATATCAATTAACAATTGATTTAGCTGCTCAGGAAGTTCGCACGCCAACAGGTGAAGCTTTTAAATTTGAAGTTGACCCATTTCGCAAGCATTGCTTGTTAAATGGCTTGGATGATATTGGTTTAACGCTTCAAAATGCCGAAGCAATTCGTGCTTATGAAGAAAAAACTAAACAAGTTCGTCCTTGGGTATTCCAAGAGTTAAATTAACCTTTTGGTACATTTTAAACATAGCCATGGCGTAGTGTTCAAACTCTTGCTAACATGCTAAAGCATAAAAACACCTTAAAATTATGCACTAGATGAGGATTGGGCTTGAACAATGAAGAGGAACGTTACTCATAGCTTTTTGTTGAGCCTGTGCGCAATAACACTCAGTGCTTGTCAGAGCACGTACAATGTAGTGGATACTGTTCGTATTAAGCAGGCTGAACAAGAAAATTTGGGGCAGAATGCAGCAATATATTGTTCGGGCGCGAAGAGTTGTGAATTTGAACGACTAAATGATATTACTGTAGTGGATGCGCAAACACGACGAATTAGTAATCAGGCAATTCATCAAGGAATTGTACGATTGCACGGTTCAGTGCTTGGCCAAACTAACAGTTTATATTTATCTGTGCCCGCTAAACAATATGAAGTGGTGATCCGTTTCTATCCGATTTCTCCAGATCGGGCTGAAACAATCCATGTGATTCACCAGTTTAATGCCAACCATCGCTATACATTTAAAATGTACCGAGACAAAACTAACCGTTCGGGTAGTTTGCTAAATGTTTCTGTACCAGATCCATTATGTGTCGACTTAGATCAGGATGGGCGTGTAATTCGCCGTTTTTGTCGACCATTTGATGTAACAACAGGGCTAGGCGAGTTCCTTGAACAGAAAAAACTAACACCGCGGTAATCATAACGCTGCTTGTTTTTGGAAAATGGAAAAAGTTCATGTCTAAACAGATTTTAATTTTAGCTGGTGATGGTATTGGTCCCGAAATTGTTGGGGCAGCAGAAAAAGTATTAAATACAGTAAATGAAAAATTTAATTTATCGTTGACTTGGGAACATGGCCTATTGGGTGGTGCAGCAATTGATGCGCATGGTGAACCGTATCCAGCTGTAACGAGTGAACAAGCAAAAAAAGCTGATGCGATTTTATTAGGTGCAGTAGGCGGACCAAAATGGGATGCGATCGAGCGTTCTATTCGTCCTGAACGTGGGCTTTTAAAAATTCGTAGTGAACTCAACTTGTTTGCTAACTTACGCCCAGCGATTTTATATCCGCAATTAGCAGATGCTTCTAGCTTAAAGCCTGAAATTGTTGCTGGCTTAGATATTCTGATCGTTCGTGAACTTACTGGTGGTATCTATTTCGGTCAGCCACGTGGTATTCGTGAACTCGAAAACGGCGAAAAACAAGGCTATAACACAGACGTTTATTCTGAAAGTGAAATTAAGCGTATTGCAAAAGTTGCTTTTGAGCTTGCAGGTTTGCGTGGTGGTAAAGTTTGTTCGGTTGATAAAGCGAACGTTTTAGAAGTTACAGAACTTTGGAAGCAAACAGTTACTGATTTGCAGCAAGCGAGTTATTCAAACATTCAGCTTTCACATATGTATGTCGACAATGCTGCAATGCAACTTGTACGTGCACCAAAACAGTTTGACGTGATTGTAACGGGTAACTTGTTTGGCGATATTTTATCTGATGAAGCGGCAATGCTTACAGGTTCAATCGGTATGTTGCCATCTGCATCGTTAGATGAAAATGGCAAAGGTATGTATGAGCCTTGTCATGGTTCTGCACCTGACATTGCGGGTCAAAATGTGGCTAACCCATTGGCAACAATTCTTTCTGTTGCAATGATGCTTCGCTATACATTCCGTGAAGAAGCTGCTGCAAAAGCAATTGAAGATGCTGTAGGTCAAGTACTTGATCAAGGCTTGCGTACAGCAGATATTATGTCTGAAGGTATGACAAAAGTTGGTACAGCCGAGATGGGTGAAGCAGTTGTAGCCGTGCTTGCTTAAAACTTACTTCGCTAAAAAACGCAGCTCAACGCTGCGTTTTTTTGTGCCTATGTTTTAGCAGGCTTTGCCTTCATATTGAATAGACTCGGCAATATCATTTTTAAGTTGGAAAATAACTTTACAGTTGAAATTCAAATCGTAAGAATTGCCACCCAAATTACCTGATTGTATAGCGACAGAATTACCTCTCATGTCGACATTAGTTACCATCGGAATTGGAATGTTTAATGGACGTAAAATCGTATAGATAAGTTGATTGGATGTTTTCTGTGGAGTATTCGCGACTTGAAAACCAAGACTACGTAGATTGATATCTTGCCGAATGGTAGTCGATGACTTACCTAGAAAGCTCTTTAAATATTCTTGTAAATCTATAGATTGGCGGGGATGACTAGTACAACCGCTCACGTTCATCATGATTAAACAAAGTAGACCGATCTGACATCGGGTATCTATATTCATTTTTATCTCAATAAAAATATTTATTATTAAAGAACAATAGGTTGGATTTGAATACTTGTAAAGTAAAAAAGGAAGATTATGATAAATGAAAGGTCAACTTACCTTTACACATATCCTGACATTCAAATCGTTTTAATAATAATTTCATAGAAAACTTAAGGAAGAAAAGTATGAGAAAAATAGTTTTTGCTTTTTTATGCAGCTTTGGAATGACTGCGGTCTATGCAGATAATTGCGATAGTGCCCGAAATACTTACGATGATATTTACTGTACAAATAAAATTTATGCGAGTGCGGATGTAGATCTGAATAAGAACTATCAAGCATTGCGCGTAAAATTAAATACGGCACAGAAAAATATTCTTAAGAAGTCTCAGCTCGCGTGGATACGTCAACGTGATGCAGATTGTACAGATTCAAATAGGAATAGCGTAGACGTGCAATGTCGTTTACAGACAACGCAAGAAAGAAACCATTGGCTGCAAGAAAGATTGCGTGAATGCCAAACGGTGGGATGTAAAACCAGTCGCTTAAGTGAATAAACAACGCAATAAAAAAGCCACATCATAAAGTGGCTTTTTTGCATTCACTAATTAGCGAGCACGGTACGTAATACGACCTTTAGTGAGGTCATATGGAGTCATTTCGACTTTTACACTGTCGCCAGTAAGAATACGAATATAGTGTTTACGCATTTTACCAGAAATGTGTGCAATAACTTCGTGACCGTTTTCAAGACGTACACGGAACATCGTATTAGGAAGCGTTTCGGTGACAACGCCTTCGAACTCAATGAGTTCCTCTTTATTGGCCATAGCCTACCTGATGATCAAATTGGAAAGGCGCAAATTATAGTCAATTTATTTAAAAAAAACAAGATAGACATACTTCTACTCAAGCATCTGGTTAAAGTATGACTAATAAAAAAAGATGTAATTTTTTTCACAAAAGAAGAGTAATTCTGTTGTCAGTTTGGTCAATCAACGCTAATCTAAAATCATAGTTATTAGGGACTGTTAATTGCGTAAAGGTCAACAGCCCTAAATATCAATGAAGTATCTACATGGAAGGGCACTGCGTGGGTCAGCTAACAGATGCATCAGTTGTATTACGCTTTGGCTATCAAGCGATTCGTCGTGCGGGTTTGCCAACAGAAGAAATATTAACCAAAGCGGGAGTTGCTTTAAATCAGGTTGATACAAATGCACGTACACCGTTAAGTGCACAGTACGCCTTTTGGACTGCCGCTCAGGAAGTCAGTAAAGATCCAGATATCGGTTTGCATTTAGGCGAGCATTTGCCTTTGTACCGTGGTCAGGTCATTGAACATCTATTTATTAGTAGTGAAACTTTTGGTGAAGGGCTAAAACGGGCTTTAGCTTATCAGCGACTCATTAGTGACGCATTTGATGCAAAACTAGTTATTGAAGAAGGGCGTTGTTATTTAACCAATGGCCAACAGATCGGTGCCGATAATCTTGTTAATCGTCACTTCTCTGAATGTGCAATTTCAGGCATCCTTAGATTTTTTAAATTTATTACTGAAGGGCAATTTCATCCCATCTTCATCGATTTTAATTTTAGCGAAGGTGCTTTTGAGGATGAATATTTCCGAGTGTATGGCTGCCCAGTCAGTTTAGGCCAGAAAGAGACACGTTTATATTTTGATCCAGCTATTCTAGATTTTCAGCTTTGGCAAGCAGAGCCTGAGTTATTGCAGTTGCATGAACAGCTCGCGATTGAAAAACTACAGGAATTGGCTCGCTATGATTTAGTGGGCGAAGTTCGTCGCGCAATTGGTTCAACGTTGGAAAGTGGAGAAACAACCTTAGAAACGGTTGCTGCTCAGTTGAATATTACTCCACGTCGCTTACGTACTCAGCTAAGCGAAGCCAATACTAGTTTTCAGCAAATCTTGTCAGATTATCGTTGTCGATTAGCTAAAAAACTTTTGGCAAATACCAACGAGAGTGTTGAGCGTATTGTGTATTTAACTGGCTTCTCTGAGCCAAGTACGTTCTACCGCGCATTTAAGCGTTGGACGAATGAGACACCAGTTGAGTACCGTAAGCGTAAACAACACCGTTAATTTATTCTATGTCATGACGGAGTCGTGCCATTGAGACTTTAATAACTGGATTGGCCTTCAGCTAGAGTTACTTTTCTTTCGGGAAAAGTAACCAAAACCATTGTCATACGCAAAACCTGTTAGATAATTATCAATATCTAATGCATTGCAAAAACATATACTTATATATTTAGGGCAGGTTGCGTATGACTTTGTTGAGTATCTTATTTAATGTTTTAATCTGGTAAATTAAGCCAATGTGGCCCAAGCGGTGGCTGCGGTAAATCAAACTGCTCAGGATAATTACACTGAATAAAATAAAGACCGTCGGGTGGGGCTGTTACTCCTGCCGCCTTACGATCCTGTGCAGCAAACATTGTATCGATATGATCAACTTCATACATCCCTTGACCAATTTCGAGTAAACATCCCACAATGTTGCGAACCATATGGTGTAAGAAACCATCTGCTTCAATATCTAAAACCAAATAGCGTCCATGTTCAAATAGACGGCAATGTTTTACATGTCTAACAGGCTGATTTGATTGGCAGGCTGCTGCACGGAAGCTTTCAAAGTTATGAGTGCCTTCAAATTTACTTGCTGCTTCAATCATCTTTTTCACATCTAACTGTTGGTAAATGTGAGTAACCTGTTTATGCAAGAGTGCAGGGCGATGAGGCGTGTTATATATAATATAGCGGTAACGTCGAGCAGTCGCTTTAAAACGTGCATGAAAACTTTCATCCATCAGCTTAATCCACTGAATGGAAATATCTTTAGGCAGCTGGCTGTTTGCCCCTCTTAACCACCCCGTTTCTGGACGAATAGCATTCGTGTCGAAGTGTGCCACCATATTTGTCGCATGTACTCCTGCATCAGTACGACCAGCACCATGAAGTGCTATAGGTTCATTTGCGACTTTGCTAAGCACACGTTCAATGGTTTCTTGTACGCTGGCAACGCCTGGCTGTTGTGTTTGCCAACCTCGATATTGAACTCCGCTAAATTCAATACCGACTGCATAACGTTGCATGGCTTTACCTCTATTTAATGCAAATTTTCGTTCCAATGGCTGAGCCATTGTTCTGGGGTTGAGTATTTTAAATAGATTTGAAGTGCTTTTGCATAGAGATCTGCATGACTATGTGCATCACTAATGACAATTTTTGCAGTTTTCGTCCACTCACTAATTGCATAGCGTTGATCAATACCACCAAATGTCACCTGAGTCGTAAGAATCGGAACACAGCCACGTGTATAGAGCTCATCTAATGTTGCTAGTAACTCTTGATTAACAGCTATGTTTCCAGTACCAAAACCTTGCAATACTAAAAATTGAGGTGGGGCTGGCAGTAAATTTCGTAATTGTTGAACGAGCTGAGTGGTTGCAATAGGTTGCATCATCCAATTCAAAATTTGAAAAGATGCTGCACGCTCGATTTGCGTATCTTGCAAAATTAACCCGTTTTGCTGAGGTGTAAATTCAGACTCAGCTTTAAGGCCAGAAAAAGCGTCAAGTTCAGTCGTATGTGTCTTTAATACAGTTTGAGCGTGAAATACTTGATGATGAAAAGCAAGGTAAGTACCTACAGGTAGGGCAATTACTTGTTCTAATGCAAGATATAAGTTCTCAATTGCATCAGTAAATTCACGAGTATTATCACTTTGAACATTGAGTAACGGGTATTGGCTACCAGTAATAACGACATGACAACTCTGTCCTAGAAAACGAGCTAGAGTCGCAGAAGCATAACTAAGAGTATCTGTACCATGAATAACGACGAAGTGCTGATAACCTTCGAGCTGGAGCTGTTGTATGCGTTGAATAAGACGTAGCCAATCGGGCGCTGTACAAGCGCTGCTATCTACAATATTTGGGGCAGCAAAACAGTCAACCGTTAAGTGGGGTGGTATAACTTTTTCAAGTTGAGGTAAGAATTGGTCATATGGCATAGGTGCTAAAGGTTCACCTACACAGCCAAAAGTACCACCCATATAAAATAAGGCAATTTTTTTCATCTTTTTCAGGCACAAAAGCAGTCATCTTTGACTGCTTATGGTAAAACGATCGGCCTTAAGAAGCTATGCGATTTAGTAGATTTTTCGCGCGTTGTTGTTGCTCTGTGTTGAATTTTTGCTCATTACTTGCTAACAAGGCGTGTGCTGCTGGGTAAGCACCTAATTTGATGTATTGTTCTGCAAGTTGTAAGTCGAGCTCATTTTCATCTAACTGTTTTAATTCTGGAAATGCGTCTAGAAGTGGATCCTCTATTTGAGTTTGAATCGCCTCTTCATTGACTGCCTCTATATAGTTTTGAGTTTCAATCTCTGGTGCTGTAACTAACGCTGGCTCATCTAACGAAAACTCAAGAGGGGCGATTGAAGTTGCTTCTAATGGCGTTTGTTCTACGAGTGTAAGTTCATCTAATGATGGGGCTTGTTCAACAGATTTTGTCTCTGAACTTGAAGGATTTAAGTCAAGGTTAAAATCTAATGCATTGACGCTATTTTCTTGATCTGCTTTTACCTCTAGTGCTTGAGTTTTTTCCTCAGTTTCATGCAGAGGTGCCAAGTCAAAAGAAAACTCTAAATCAGCTAGCTCAGTTTCTTGAGATGACGATACTTCTGGTACTTGCTGAGATGTTGATACTTCTGGTTCATGTACAGGTTGGCTGGTAGTTTCTGTAGCAGCAGTTTTTTCGAATGAAAAGTTAAATTCTAAAGGTTTAACTTCAACAGCAGGTTCTTGTTTTAGCGGTGCATAGTCTTTCTGCAAGTCATCAAAAGAAGCTTCAGAAGAACTTGTGGTTAACTGGTCAAACTGAGCTGTTGTGTCTGGTGTGTTTTTTGGCTCTTCGTATGTTTGAGCTTGAGGAAAATCGATGGCATCAGATTGGCTAGATGACTCATGTTCTGTTTTTCGTAATGCCTCATATTCTTTTTGTCTAGCTTCTGCTTGAGTCACTATTTCATTTAATGCCAAACTACGAATATGGCTAATCAGTTGCGTTGTCGCAAATTCATCTTTCTGTACAATATGAACTTCAAGTAATAATAAATAAAGCTCGTGCTGAGTATTGTCTTTTTTTAACGCCTGATTCACTTGAGCTTCAGCAGCTGAATATTGCTTTTCTTGAATGAGCTGTTTGATTTTTTGACGTACAGCTTCTGGAACAGGGGTGCTTTGTGGAATAAGTGGAAGAGTGTCTTCCACTACATTTACTTTACTTTTTTCACGCGAGTTTTTACTCGATTTAGAGTTTACTTTTTTATTGGTTTTTTTATTTACCGTTTTAGGAGAGGTGGCCTCTTGTTTCTGGCTATTCTCGCGTTTTTTTAAAATAACAGCGACCACGAGTAATATGATGAACGGAATCACATATAACATTACTTTCCCCTTAAAAAATAAATATTTGCAATATGAAGCGAGCTAACTCTGGTTTTAACTTAATGTTTTTGCTTGTGAGTTTGTTGCTGTGCTTTTAACTGCTGTTGTAACTCTGCCAAACGTGCATTCAAAAGTTGAATACGTTGGTCTTTTAAACGTAAAGTTTGATTTAATTTGGTTACATTCCTTTGTAATGTAACGGTTTTTTCTCTTTTTGTCATAACTTTTACTGCTAACTCAGTATTGTTTTGACTTTGTTGTGTGCTCTTTTTAGCACTTCCATGTGTAGAATTTTGGCTGTTTTCAGCCACGATACTCATTTCTGCTTTTTGCAGGCGGTATTTAGCTTGGCCAGAAGGTGATTTTGCAGTATGCGTTATTTCTGTTTTGGATTTATTTTGCTGAGCTTTAGCGACAGGAGTCTGGCTAAGTTTTAGAGAAATTCCCTGACGTAAGCGGTTTACATTACCTTGAATAAAAGCATGCTGGTTTTGTTGTTGGATATCATGCATGACTTTTGCAACAGGCTGTTTAGTTTTCGCCGCAATACGATTAGCAATGCTCCATAAAGACTCATTGTGCTGTACTACATATTTACCTGAAGTTACTGGTCCTCTAGACGGACTTAAGTTTTGTTTCTTTGCAGTATTTTGACTGAGATTTTTGGGTGGAACAGGCTTCTTGTGTCCTGCTAAATTTTTAACCGTCGTTTTTGGCGAATTGTTTGCATCTGACTTAGTGATAGTAGGTTTAATTTGTGTTTGATCAGGCGTAGTGTTTGGTGCAATTTGTTGAGCTACCTGAGCCGAAGAGTTTTCACCAAGTGGGGACGTTGAATTCGTATTTATTACAGGAACAGTTCCAGAGCTGATATTAAGGTTTTGTTCACTATTCGAGTTTGTTGTGGTTGGGGCCGAAGTTGATGAAGCATACTGGGTGCTTTCTGGTAGATTTAAAGCAATATCCTTTTCATTCACAACAAACTGAGGGGATAAAGTACTTTCGGTCTTTTTTATAGAAGAAGGCTTAATTACAGTTTTGATATGCTGCAAACGCGTTGCAGAACCTTCACTAATTTTTACAACAATATTGAGTTCAGGATTAATCACAGGGCGAGACGAGGTAATCACAATAACCCCAGAGCCTTGACCATTTTGGCGTGTATAAAAATTAAGATTTCCCGGAGGCTGATGAGTGACGCCCAAAGCACTTAAATCTTCAGGAGTCGCTAAACTGACTTGCAAGGTAGAGTTGGGGTCAGCTTGTTGGAAATTCATTTCTGCATATAACAAATCTCCGGGAGCGGACTGAATTTGTATAGGGTCTAATGTAATCGCATAAACAGAAGGCGAAGACATAATGGTGAAAATGGCAATTTTTAATTTGTTATAAACAGTCATCTCAATCCATGACCTAATAAGTCGTAAAGTCGTTCAAAATTATACAATAATGAAATGTAAATAAATTGTAAAATTTTCACAAACCAGTTACGAAAAAGCCGATCTAATGTGATCGGCTTTTTGTTTTGACTGAATAATTCAGACTAAATTATGAGTTTTTATATTCTACTAAGATACGTAACATGCGACGTAAAGGTTCAGCAGCACCCCAAAGTAACTGATCACCTACTGTGAATGCGCCTAAATATTCTTTACCCATATTAAGTTTACGCAAACGGCCAACAGGTACAGTTAAGGTACCAGTTATAGCAACAGGTGTAAGGTCAGTCATAGACGCTTCACGAGTGTTTGGTACAACTTTCGCCCATTGGTTTGAAGTACGAATCATGTCTTCGATTTCATCAAGAGGAACATCTTTTTTCAACTTGATTGTCAGTGCTTGAGAGTGACAACGCATCGCGCCAATACGGACACAGTGGCCATCGATTGGAACAATTTGTGAATTACCCAAGATCTTGTTGGTTTCAACTTGACCTTTCCACTCTTCTTTTGACTGACCGCTTTCAAGCTGTTTATCAATATAAGGAATCAATGATCCAGCTAATGGCACGCCAAAGTTAGCAGATGGGAAACCTTCGCCACGTTGTAACTCAGCAACTTGACGATCAATATCCAAAATTGCAGATTTAGGGTCATCTAACAACGTTTTAGTATTGTTATATAAATAGCCCATACCAGTAATTAGCTCACGCATGTTTTGTGCGCCAGCACCTGATGCTGCTTGATAAGTCATAGCAGTCATCCACTCCACCAAATTGTTTTGGAAAAGTGAACCTACACCCATCAACATAAGCGATACTGTACAGTTACCACCTACGAAAGTTTTGGTGCCGTTAACCAAGCCGTCTTTAATAACGTTAAGGTTTACTGGGTCAAGAACGATGATCGCATCATCTGACATACGTAAAGTAGAGGCTGCATCAATCCAGTAGCCATTCCAACCAGTTGCTTTTAACTGTGGGAAAACTTCAGACGTATAGTCACCACCTTGACAGGTAATAATGACATCCATTTGCTTCAGACTATTAATGTCTGTAGCTTCCATAAGTGCTGGGGCAGTCTTACCACCAAATGAAGGAGCTTCACCACCTGCATTACTGGTAGAGAAATAAAATGGCTCAATATGAGCAAAATCATTCTCTTCAACCATACGTTGCATTAGGACGGAACCGACCATCCCGCGCCAACCGACCAGACCTACTTTCATGTCATTTTGCCTCGGTGCGTTAAAATTATTAGGGGGAGTTGAGTGTATCAAAAGTGTCCACAACTGCAAGCGTTACAGAAACAAAACACCATGTTTATTGAGTAGAATATCTTGTTTATGTTACATACAAAATTGATAAAGATGACAAAAACTTTAAAAACCAAATCATCTTAAAAGAGAAAATTCAATGATTTATATCGAAGTTCTAGCTGGTCTAGTGATTTGGTTAAGTTTCTGGTCACTTATTCCTCGTGATGAGTGGTGGTTTCGTGGCGCCGATTTTCCTCGTTTGCAGATTCTATTTGTTGGTCTATTAGCCTTTGTTGGTATGCTATTTTGGCCGACCGAATGGAATCTATGGCGTGAAATATTACTTGCTGTGCTTATCGCTGCCATCGCCTATCAGCTTAAAATGGTTTTGCCTTATACCTTGCTCTGGAAAAAACAGGTTAAACAGGTCAAATCGTCCCAGTTAGACCCACAAAAACAAATTTCATTAATTGTATCGAATGTTTTAACCCCAAATGATAAATATCATTTGCTTCTTGAGCAGATCAGCACATTAAAACCAGATTTACTGCTTACACTTGAAAGCGATAAGACTTGGGAAAATGCTTTAAAAGAAATTGAAGAAGATTATCCTTATCGTGTTCCCGTGCCTTTAGATAATTTATATGGCATGCATTTATACAGTCGGTTACCTTTATCGAATACTGAAGTTAAATTTATTTTAAGTGATGAAATTCCTTCTATTCATACCACTGTGACTTTACGATCTGGTATGCCAGTACAACTCTATTGTTTACATCCGAAGCCGCCGAGCCCAACCGAGGCGAAAGATTCGACTTTACGTGATGCAGAGCTTTTAATTGTTGGCGACCAGATTAAAGACTTAGATGAAAGCTGTATTGTGATGGGAGATTTAAACGATGTAGCGTGGTCACGTACTACGCGTTTATTCCAGCGGATTAGCGGGTTACTTGACCCACGAGTTGGGCGACATTTTATTAATACGTTTCATGCAGATTATCCATTGCTACGTTGGTCTTTAGATCATATTTTTCATAGTACCGATTTTGGTTTAGTAAAAATGCAGCGTTTACCACATATTGGATCTGATCACTTTCCTGTATATGTTGTTTTACAGACTGGGCGAATATTTGAACATATTCAAGAAGAGTTAGAGCAAACTCAAACTGATGAAGAAGAGGCCCAAAGTGCCATACAAGAAGGGATTGCAAAGGCTGAAAAGGAAGAAAAAATTGTGACCGATAAAATTGCGCAGCCTTATAAATGAAAAAGAAGATACAAATTGATGTAAGCAATATCGTACAAAGATTTGAGTCTAGGGCGAATAGGCAGGGGGTGATAAAAACCTTATTCTACATTCATCGGCACACGGAAACGGGAATGGACAATCCCACGTAAGGATACACAAAGCTGATATGGAATAGCATCACGGATTAGATGTTGGAACGGAAACGATAAAAATAACGATTAACCTGAAAGCACAACCTCATTTACCCGAGTTTTGCAGGACGCAGAACTCGGGTTAATATTTTATATATACCCTATTTAGTTTATCGTAAAAAAAGAAATATTTTTAAGTTAATCTTAATTTTAAAACCTATCTAATGATAGGTAAGCGCCTATAAGTTCTCATCTATATCTGAGCAATTTCTAATGAAAATAGATACAATTTTTTTTTCAGATAAGTTTTTGTTTTTATAGATTATTGATGAATAAATATGGGTTTTCATCTGTTTAGAGATAAATTGGGGTTGTTTAATTAGCAAATCTCAATAGAATGTGCCGATCGTTGACATGTTGGATCGTCAACAGGCATTGTTGTTTATCTCGTCAGATCGGCGAGTTGTGATTTGTTTGTGCATTTAAATTTCTGTTTGGAAATTACTGTACATATTGAGGTTTCACTCTTAGTTAGTGGTCTTCTCCCTCTCATATTTGATACTTTGCGGTGCATAAGGATTGTCTTATGAAGAATTTTAAATTTAGCCTTGCTTGGCAAATTTTAATTGCTTTAATCCTAGGGATAGTTGTCGGGGCTGTTTTACATAACCAGCCTGAAATCAAAGACAGTATTGTAACTAATGTTCTTACGCCACTTGGTAAGATTTTCATTAGCCTGATTAAAATGATTGTTATTCCAATCGTTTTCTCTACCTTGATTTTAGGTATTGCAGGTGTTGGCAGTACGAAAAGTTTAGGGCGACTTGGTTTTAAAACCATTCTCTATTTTGAAATTATTACCACTATTGCTATTTTGGTGGGCTTAGTTGCAGCGAATATCTTCCATCCAGGTTCAGGCATTGATATGTCTCAACTGGTTCAAACTGATATTTCTCAATATAAGCATACAACTGAAGAAGTTCAGTCACAGTCTCATGGCATTATGCAGACAATATTATCGCTTATCCCAACGAACATTATTAGTTCAATGGCGCATGGCGAAATGTTACCTGTGATTTTCTTTGCTGTGTTATTTGGTATTGGTTTGTCTTCATTACCAGCAACAACTAAAGATCCATTATTAAACGTATTTCATGCTGTATCGGAAACAATGTTCCGTGTAACGCACATCATCATGAAATATGCGCCAGTGGGTGTGTTTGGTTTGATTGCAGTAACGGTTGCAAACTTCGGTTTCGCTTCGCTTATCCCTTTAGGCAAGTTAGTCGTGTTGGTATATGGCGCGATCTTGTTCTTTGCTTTGGTGGTACTTGGTTTAACTGCAAAAATGTTCAGCATCAATATCTTTACTTTGTTTAAGATTTTGAAAGATGAATTAATTTTGGCATATTCAACTGCAAGCTCTGAAACAGTTTTACCGCGTATTATGCAAAAGATGGAAGCTTATGGCGCGCCTAAAGCAATTTCTAGTTTTGTAATCCCAACAGGTTATTCATTTAACCTTGACGGTTCTACGCTTTACCAAAGTATCGCGGCAATCTTTATTGCGCAGCTTTACGGTATTGAAATGTCAATTAGCCAACAGGTTATTTTAGTTGTAACTTTAATGATTACTTCTAAAGGTATTGCGGGTGTTCCTGGCGTATCGTTTGTTGTGTTATTAGCAACATTAGGTAGTGTTGGTATTCCTGTAGAAGGCTTGGCATTTATTGCTGGTGTTGACCGTATCATGGATATGGCACGTACCGCATTGAACGTTGTAGGTAATGCACTTGCAGTACTTGTGATTAGTAAATGGGAAAAACAATACGATTATGAAAAAGCAGCAGCTTATGAAGCATCGCTTAAATAAAGCTGACTTTTTATTGTTGTAATAAAAACCCGCGTTGATCGCGGGTTTTTTTTATGGGGTTATTTCAGTACAGACTCATATAGTGCCAGTGTCTGATCACACATATCTTTTAAGCTAAACATGGTGACAGGGGCAACGACTTGAGGCTGTTCAATATGCTTTTCCACAGTTTCCAGTAAAGCCTTTTCATTTCCTACTTCAACAAGACCTTGTGTATAGACATTCGATAAAATCTCGGCCACGCCTCCACGGTTCCAGCCAATGACTGGAGTACCGACTGAAAGTGCTTCTAATGCTGTTCTACCGAATGTTTCTGCCTGATTGGATAGAGAGAGCACAATATCGCTAAAAGCGAGCCATTCGCGAATATCTGAGCGATGACCTACAAAGGTAATTCTATCTGCGAGTCCTTTGCTTTGAATGGTACTTTGCAACTCGCTTAAATAGGCCTGTTTTTTTGCATCGGCACCGCCAACAACTACAGCATGTAGCTGAGGATATTGCGACTGAAGTTGTTGCATCAATTCAATTAAGCTTTCATGTCCTTTTAAACGTGTAATACGGCCAGGTAAGCAAAGCAAAAACTTATTTTCGAGTTCAGGAAAGTCATTAAAAACTTGATTAAACCATTGTGCTGATGGCTGATAATTATGTGGAAACGCGGTTGGGTCAATTCCTCGATAAATCCGAACAATATCTTGGGGAGGGCAGTTTTTATAATGGTCAGTGATGTATTTAACTACGCTATCTGAAACAGCAATCACTTTTTCGGCTTGCGTCATAATCGCACTATAACGATTGACTGAATAAAAGCCATGTACCGTGCTAATGAGGTGAGGGGATTTGTTCGCAGGTATTTTTCTTAAGGCAAAGTGAGTAAGCCAAGCAGGTACACGTGAGCGTACATGAACAATGTCAGGTTGATGCTGTTCAATCAGCTGGCGTAAAGGGCGGCTTTGCCACAAGCTTGAAAGTGATTTTTTATGAATTGGTAGCGTTAAATGAGTAGAACCTTCAGCTTCGAGCTGTGAGACTAAGCGTCCGCCGTTTGAAACAACTATTGATTGATGGCCTTGTGCAACGAGCGCACGTGCAATTTCTAGTGTGCCGCGTTCTACGCCACCGCTATTGAGTTCTGGGAGAAGTTGCATCACTTTCATTGTTTTTTGCCTTTAGGTTGTAGCAAAGCGGGATCTTACGATTTTGAAGTCGAAATTTAGAGATTAACCTTCGGTTCGACCTACTTTTGTTTTGGCAAAAGTAGGCAAAACCTAAGGTACGAATAGCAAAGATTCATTATCTTTGCCGTACCGTAAAACGAAAGCTATGCTTGAGAAATGCTACGCACTTCGTTTGTCTTGCGCAATGCGAAAGCGCTAACGCTTTTGCATTGCTCAGGTTGTGGATGATGTTCCCGCGAGTCATATAAATAATGTTGTGCTTACTATCAATTTAAAATTATCACAGCTTTATCTTAATAGATCTCTTCATATCCCTCAGGACGTGTCTTAAATCGACGGTGGAACCACATATATTGAGTCGGTGCGATGCGAAGTTGATTTTCAATAATTTTATTGACGCGTGTTGCATCATCGACTTCGTCTTCACTTGGCATATTGTCGACCGCAGGTTCAATCAGAACATGATATTTCGGGTTCTTAATATCTCCATGGCGGTAGAAATATAAAGGCACAGCCACTGCTTTTGAGATTTTTAATAAGCGGCGATGTGCAGTTACTGTGGCAGCAGGTACACCAAAAAACGGTGCCATAACACCTTGTTTGAGTCCAAAGTCTTGATCTGGGCTATACCAAATAGCATCGCCATCTTTAAGGTGACGAATTAAACCACGCATATCATCATGATCGATCTGTGCTTTATAAATCGTGGCACGGCAACGATAAATGAGCATATCGAGCAATGGGTTATTTTGAGGTCGATAGACAACATCAGGTTCAAAATATTGAGCACAAACATAGCCACCTGCATCAAGAAGCGTGCTGTGAGTCCCCAGTAATAAAACACCTTTGCCCTGAGCCTGGGCATTGGTAATGTGTTCTAAACCTTCAATCGTGACGCGGTTTTTAAACCAGCGTGGGCTGTACCATGCATTTAAGGTTTCAAATACCCCAAGCATCATATCGATGAAAACTTGTTGAGCTTGTTGTTGAACCTTGTCGGCAGACCATTCAGGAAAGCAGACTTCTAAATTACGAATAGTGGTTTTACGGCGTGATTTTAGATATTTCCAAGCCAGATGAGCTACGCCATGCGCCAGACGCCATTGTATGGCCCAAGGTAAAATAGCCAAAAGCATTAAAAAGACAATAGCAATCCAAACACCCCAATATTTAGGCAATAAAAAGGACCATTGAAATTCACCGGGCGTATAAGGCTGCTTTTGGCTCATAACGATATAAAGAGTTCAAAAAGTTAAAACAGGCAAAAGTGTATCACGAACTGAATTTATCGTCGTAATACACTATTCAATTGAGTGTTAAGAGAGCTTGAAATAAGAAGGATGAATTATCGGCGATTTTCTAAAAGAATTTTAACAGCGAGTCCAGCCAATACGGTTCCCATGAGCCAGCGTTGTATATTTGCCCAAAGAGGTTTTTGTTGTAGGAAAAGGGCAATACTACCTGCAGAAAACACAATAAGCGCATTTACTGAAACACTAACAAAAATTTGTATCGTCCCGAGTTGAATAGACTGCGCTAAAATACTGCCGTGTTGTGGATGAATAAACTGTGGCAGTAAAGATAAATACATAATCGCAATTTTTGGATTAAGCAAGTTGGTCGCAAAACCCATTAAAAATAGTTTAGCTGGGGAGTCTACTGATAAATCTTTTACATTAAAAATAGGGGCTGCATTTGGACGTAATGCTTTCCATGCAAGCCAGAGTAGATAAATTGCACCAGCAATACGAATGGTGTCATAAGCAAAAGGTACGGCGACAACAAGTGCTGTGATCCCGAAAGAAGCACATAGCATGTAAAATACAAAACCAACAGCGACACCGGCCAACGAAATGAATCCTGCGATTTTGCCCTGACTAATCGAACGGGAAATAAGGTAAATCATATTGGGGCCTGGAGTGAGTACCATCGCCAAACAAATTAGTCCAAATGCCAAAATTTGAGAAAGCTCCAGCATGCGAAAACACTCCAATATTATTATGCTGTTAGGTATAACATAATTATTTTTATAAGTCTTATATTCAAGCACAAGGCTATTTTAAAATACTAAAAATTTCGAAAATATAATCCATTATATGAATGTGATTTATAAGCTTTAAGTTTTTAAAAGCTTAGATTAATAATATAAAAAAGAGCCCACTTAATTTAAGTGAGCTCTTTTTACGTTCTTTTGGGAAAGTAGAACTAATTAGTTTCCTTTGCTCATTTGTTCAAGCACGTCCCAACGTTCCAATTTTTCAAGTAATAACTCGTCAATTTCTGTAAGACGTTGGCTTGCTTTGGTTGCTGCATCAGCATCTTTAACAAACCATGAACCATCTGCAAGTTTCTCAGAAAGTTCTGCTTGCTCCTTTTCTAAGTTTTCAATTTCAGCGGGTAATTGTTCAAGTTCACGCTGATCTTTATAACTCAGTTTGACTTTTTTTACAGTACTTTGAGCAGCAGCTTTGTCTGCTTCAGCTTTTGCCTGAGCTTTTTTAACGTCAGATTTCTGATCGACTACTTTGTCATCTGGACGTTGCTGCAAATAGTCTTGGTAGCCACCGATGTACTCAGCAATATTGCCTTTACCATCAAATACCCATGTAGATGTTACTACGTTATCCATAAACGCACGGTCATGGCTAATGAGAAGCAACGTGCCTTTGTAATCAGACAACATTTCTTCTAGAAGCTCAAGAGTCACCATATCCAAGTCATTGGTTGGCTCATCCATTACAATCAGATTTGATGGTTTAAGCAGCAATTTAGCCAGTAAGATACGATTTCGTTCACCACCTGAGAGTGCTTTTACTGGAGTGCGAGCACGTTCAGGTGAAAATAAGAAGTCTTGTAAATAGCTGTAGATATGACGACGGTTGCCATTCACATCAACGAAGTCAGAACCTTCTGAAACGTTTGCCATGACTGTTTTTTCAAGGTCTAAGGCATTACGTAACTGGTCAAAATAGGCAACTTCTAACTGTGTACCTGTTTTAACTGAACCGCCATGTTCGAGTTCACCTAAAATGGCTTTAA
Organism: Acinetobacter sp. GN11; assembly: GCF_054823985.1. Classification (NCBI taxonomy): domain Bacteria; kingdom Pseudomonadati; phylum Pseudomonadota; class Gammaproteobacteria; order Moraxellales; family Moraxellaceae; genus Acinetobacter; species Acinetobacter sp. GN11. The sequence continues at coordinate 29,585 of NZ_JRVL01000150.1, forward strand.
TCAATGTCGTTTTACCAACGCCGTTATCACCAACCAAGCCAATTCGATCACCACGCATAACAAGGGTAGAGAAATCTTTGATCAGTAAATTGTCATCGTAAGCTACGCTTAAATGTTCGATATCAAATACTAATTTACCTGAACGATTTGCATCTTGAGTTGCCATACTCACTTTGCCTTGTTGTGAGCGGCGTGCTTTCGATTCTTCACGTAAATCTTTTAAAGCACGAACACGGCCTTCATTACGCGTACGACGTGCTTTAATACCTTGGCGAATCCAAGCTTCTTCTTCAGCTAACTTTTTATCAAATAAAGCATTCTGTTTTTCTTCTGCTTCCATTTGCTGAGCTTTGAGCTCTAAATAGCGTGAATAATTGCCTTCATAGCCTCGTAGAATTCCGCGATCAAGTTCCACAATTCGAGTTGCAATGCTATCTACAAATGAACGGTCATGCGAAATAAATAGAAGCGTTAAATTATTTTGATCTAATAAAAACTTTTCTAACCATTCAATACTTTCAACATCTAAATGGTTCGTTGGTTCGTCTAGAAGTAATACGTCTGGCTGTGTTAAAAGAGCGCGTGCGAGCAAAACACGGCGTTTACGTCCACCAGAAAGGTCTGCTAAGTCTGCATTTGGATCAAGTCCCATTTTACTTAAAAGAGCATTTACCTTATTTTCTAATGCCCAACCATCTAGCTGGTCTAGCTTATGCTGAAGGTTACCCATACGGTCACAGGCTTCCATATCTCCTAGCATACAAGCGTCGGTCGCTTCATGATAAGCTCTGAGTACTTCTGAAGCTTCTCCTGCACCATCTGCCACAATGTCAGCTACTTTGCCAGAGTCCATTGGAACGTCTTGGGCTAACATTGAAACAGTTAGACCATTTTGAATGGAAACTTCACCAGAATCTGGTAATAGGCTTCCCTCGATCAGTTTAAGTAAAGTAGACTTACCTTCACCATTACGACCAATTAAACAGACTCGTTCGCCACGTTCTAGATTAAAGTTCGCGCCATCGAGCAGGGCAGGTCCGCCAAAAGCAAGTTGGACATCCCTTAGGGTAATATAGGCCATAATGTTTTCCAGAATCTCAAATGAGGATTTAAATGACTAAACCACCATATCATGATGATCAAGCGTCATTGTCCGCACCCATTGAAGATTTGCAAGTGCGAATTACATTTTTGGATGATTTAGTTGAAGAATTAAATCAACAACTCGCTATTCAGACTCAAGAAATAGCTGATTTAAAAAAACAAATGCAATTTCTTTATCAACGTATGGAATCATCGGATTTATCAGAAGGGATTGCCGCTTTTGACCCGTTAACCAATAAACCTCCCCACTATTAATAAAATGGCAAATTCAATACTTGCCATTTTATTAGGGGTATTTATGGATTTTGCTTAAAAACCATGCAATACAATTTTCCCTTTTGTCGTACCACTTTCAATTTGTTGGTGAGCCAGTTTTAGGTTTTGAGCATTAATTGGGCTTAAAATTTGCGAAACAGTGGTCTTGATTTTTCCTTCGTCAACCAGTTTGCTGACTTCATTTAATAGTTCACTTTGCTTTTCCATATCTTCAGTCTGGAACATTGAACGTGTAAACATAAACTCCCAATGCACCGATACAGACTTCGATTTAAAAGGCTTAATATCTAACTGTGCAGGATCATCAATTAAACCAAAATGACCTTGTGGCGCAATCAACTCTACGATATCTGATAAATGCTGATCTGTTTGAGTGGTCGAGAACACGTATAAAGGTGCATTTAAACCTAATTGCTTGATTTGTGCTGTTAAAGGCTGACGATGATCTAATACATAGTCAGCACCAAGTTGCTTAACCCATTCTTTAGTTTCTGCTCGTGAAGCTGTCGTAATAATCGTGAGGTTAGTCAACTGCTTGAGTAGCTGAATTGTGATTGAACCTACTCCACCAGCTCCGCCAATCACTAATATAGATGTATTTTCTGGGGCAACTTTGGGTACTTGTAACCGATCAAATAGCATTTCCCACGCTGTGATAGCAGTTAAAGGAAGAGCAGCTGCTTCTGTTGTTTCTAAAGTTTTTGGTTTATGACCCACAATGCGTTCATCAATCAACTGTAATTCACTATTACTGCCTTGGCGATTGAGTGTACCTGCATACCAGACTTCATCTCCGACTTTAAATTGAGACACTTGATCTCCAATTGATTCAACGACACCTACTGCATCCCAACCAAGAGTCTTCCATTGATTATTTTCAGGGTTTACGTTGTTACGAATTTTTGTATCTACTGGATTAACTGAAATCGCCTGAACACGAACAAGTAAATCATGGCCTTCTGCCACGGGAGTGTCGAGTTCAATATCAACGAGTGCCTCTGGCGATGTAATGGGACCTGCTTTCTGATATGCCACAGCTTTCATAACAATAATTCCTCTTGTTGGGAGTTTGATCATAACGTAAGCTTAAATTTGGTGACTACAGACAAATAACGCTCATAGTGTCAAAAAGGATACTGTAAAATGGCAAAATTACGACATTCAAGTTTTGACTGTTATCCGGGTTGTTCAGTTGAGGCAGCCATTAGTTTGATTGACGGAAAGTGGAAATGTGTCATTCTTTGGCATTTATTTAATGAAGGCACCTTACGGTTTAATGAAATTCGAAAGCGTGTTCCGAGCATTACCCAAAGAATGCTGACAAATCAGTTACGTGAGTTAGAGCAAGACGGAATTATTCATCGGGAAGTTTATCCTCAGGTTCCGCCTAAAGTGGAATATTGCCTGACTGAATTAGGTCAAAGTCTTGAGCAAATTTTATTTGCTTTAAAACTGTGGGGGGATGCCCATATCGACCAATTTGGAAAGTTGACACTTGTTGATGGTCAGAACTCTTAAATATATTTGAGTGACAACATTGCAATTTGCACTGTGAAATACTGATATTTTGGGTCTTGCGATCTTATCGGGCATTATTTTTATGATGTAACTTGCGTTTTCTGGTCAGCTTATGCAACTCTAATAAAAGAGATTAATAGGTTTTGCTATGGACAATATGGGAATTTGGGTTACCGTTATCATTGTTCTTTTCGTACTAGGCTCCATTTTTGGTTTAAGAGTGAGCCCACGTGAAAAGGCACTTGGTATTATGCGAGATAAAGCCCGCAAAATAGGGTTGCATCCACGTGTAATTGTTGCACCTGAATGGACACATGTCCCAATGGCCACTGAAAAACGTGCCAGCATGGTTGCTTATTATAGTGTATTGATTCCTGATGCCCGTTTATCTTTAATGCGTGCTCGCGTTATAGACGGCAAATTAAAAGTGGTTCAGGGCGATGAGAAATTTAATGATTCTCCCATTGCATTAAAAGGGATTTATGCTATTGATATGCAGGCAAACTGTGTAGGGCTTTATTGGGATGAGGAATCAGACCTTAGAGCAACACAATTAGATGAGATGAAGGCTTATCTGTTGACCTTGGCTAAAGCCTGATTTTTAAATTTATTGGTATAGGAATAACATTTTATATGGCGAATACCTCGCGCTCTGCATCTCAAAGCACAGCATCTACTGCACCTGCTGCACCTAAACGTGCCTTAGTGATTGTGGAGTCGCCTGCCAAAGCGAAAACCATCAATAAATATTTGGGTTCGCAATTCATTGTAAAGTCTTCTGTAGGTCACGTACGTGACTTGCCAACAGGCGGCAGTAAATCAACAGAGAAAAAGCCGGCTGCCCGGACTAAACTCACCGAAGCCGAAAAAGAACAAAAAGCTAGTCAGGCTTTAGTTAATCGTATGGGGGTTGATCCTGAACATGGTTGGGAAGCTCATTACGAAGTTCTGCCCGGTAAAGAAAATGTTGTTGCTGAACTCAAAAAACTCGCCAAAGATGCCGATGCAATCTATCTCGCAACGGACTTGGATAGAGAAGGGGAAGCCATTGCTTGGCACCTAAGAGAAGTTATCGGTGGTGATGACAGTCGTTATCACCGCGTGGTGTTCAACGAAATTACTAAAAATGCCATTCAAGAAGCATTTAAACAGCCAACACGTCTAGATTTAAACCGTGTGAATGCTCAGCAAGCACGCCGTTTCTTAGACCGTGTAGTGGGCTTTATGGTTTCACCATTACTTTGGGAAAAAATTGCCCGTGGTTTATCTGCGGGACGTGTGCAGTCAGTAGCGGTGAAACTGGTTGTAGAGCGTGAGCGTGAAATTCGTGCTTTTATTCCAGAAGAATATTGGCAAGTTTTTGCAGATACTCAGTCCAAAAAAGATGATATTCGTCTTGAAGCATTTAGACAGGCTGGCAAAACCCTTAAACTGAAAAATAAAGCTGAAACTGATGCTTTATTAGATGTTTTAAAAGGTGCTGAATATAAAGTTGCACAGCGTGAAGATAAACCAACTAAGGTCAATCCAAGCGCACCTTACATTACTTCAACTTTGCAACAGGCTGCGAGTACACGTTTAGGCTTTTCTGTGAAGAAAACCATGATGTTGGCTCAGCGTTTATATGAAGCTGGTTTTATTACCTATATGCGTACTGACTCAACTTTCTTGAGTGATGATGCAGTAAGCATGGTACGTGCCCATATTGAAAGCCAATATGGTGAAAAATATATACCAGCAAAGCCAAACCGCTATGGTAACAAAGCGGGTGCTCAAGAAGCCCATGAAGCGATTCGTCCGTCAAATGTAGCGCTTACTGGCGATCAGCTTGCGGGTGTAGAGCGTGATGCTCAACGTCTATATGATTTGATCTGGCGTCAGTTTGTTGCATGTCAAATGACGCCAGCAGAATATTTATCTTCTACTTTGATTGTTGAAGCAGCGAATGTTGAGTTAAAGGCAAAAGGCCGTACGCTTGTATTTGAAGGCTTCACTAAAGTACGTGGCGCGAATAAGTCAGATGACGACATTATTTTACCTGCTATTAAAGTAGGCGAAATCTTAAAGTTAGAAAAGTTAGATCCAAGTCAGCACTTTACTAAACCACCTGCACGTTTTACTGAAGCATCTTTAGTTAAAGAACTTGAAAAACGTAGTATTGGCCGTCCTTCGACCTATGCAGCTATTATTTCTACCATTCAGGAACGTGGTTACGTTAAGTTAGAAAACCGTCGTCTTTTCGCCGAAAAAATGGGTGAAATTGTGACGGATCGTCTGGATGAAAGTTTTAATAACTTGATGAATTATGCTTTTACGGCAGACCTCGAAGGTCAGCTTGATAAGGTCGCAACGGGTGAGCGTAACTGGAAAGAGTTACTAGACACTTTCTATGGTGACTTTAAGAAACGCCTAACCAACGCTCAGGGTGAGCAGGGAATGCGCCGTAACCAACCGGTTGAAGTGCCAGCAGTACATTGCCCTGAATGCTCACGTCCAATGCAGATTCGTACGGGTACAACGGGTGTGTTCTTAGGGTGTTCTGGCTATAACTTGCCGCCTAAAGAACGTTGCAAAGGTACACTGAACTTAACACCTGTTGAGTCGTTAGCTGCTCTATCTGATGATGATGGTGCAGAAACCGCGGACTTGATGTCTAAGCATCGCTGTGAGAAATGTGGCACTGCCATGGACAGCTATGTGATTGATGGTGGTCGTAAACTGCACGTATGTGGTAACAATCCTGACTGCGATGGTTTTGAGCTTGAAGAAGGTGAGTTCAAGATTAAGGGTTATGATGGGCCAACGATCCCATGTGATAAATGTGATGGTGAAATGCAGCTTAAGACTGGTCGTTTTGGCCCGTATTTCGCTTGTACAAGCTGTGACAATACCCGTAAAGTCTTGAAGAGTGGTCAACCTGCACCTCCACGTGTAGAACCTATTAAGATGGAACACCTACGTTCAGCGAAACATGATGACTTCTTTGTGTTGCGTGATGGAGCAGCGGGTCTATTTTTGGCAGCGAGTAAGTTCCCGAAAATTCGTGAAACACGTGCGCCGAAAGTTGCAGAGTTACGTAGTGTGGCAGCTCAGCTTGATCCAAAATATCAATTTATTTTACAAGCGCCAGATGTAGACCCTGAAGGTAATCCAACAATTGTGAAATTCAGTCGTAAGAATCAATCACAATATGTCGGTTCAGAAACCCCTGAAGGTAAACAAACCAAATGGAGCCTAATTTATCAAGATGGTAAATGGGTTGAGGGCTAATCAAGTCCAATATAAAAAATGCTAGCTAAGCTAGCATTTTTTATTTCTAAAACAATAAAAGAAAATTTTAATTTTATGGGGAATAAGAATGTGGAAAAACATTCGGGTTTTATGCTTATTAATTATTTTATTGATTGTTGCTGTTCAAGCATGGCGAGATCAAAATCAAGATTGGAATCGGCCAGTTGTGGTTGTTTTACATCCAGTTAATGCAGATGGTTTAGAGACAACACAAAGCTATATTCATCAGTTGAAAAATGAAGATTTTTGGGCAATTAACAGCTATTTAAGTGAGTGGTCACAGCATTATCGTGGACAATCAGGAAACTTTACAATTCGCTTAGGACAACAGTTGCAGCAGCGACCGCCCGAGGTTCCTCAAAATGCTAATATTTTGCATGTTATGTGGTGGAGCTTAAAATTTCGTTTCTATGCATGGCGACAAAAACAACCCGAAGACAGTGGAGCATCACTCAAACTTTACTTAAATTATTATGATCCAAATTATCAGAAAGTCCTGATCCATTCGACTGCTTTAGAAAAAGGTCGCATTGGTAGTGTTAATTTATTTGCGACCAAAACACAAGCTTCACAAAATCAGGTTGTGATTGTTCATGAGCTATTACATGGCTTTGGGGCACAAGACAAATATGATTTAAAAACAGGACAACCTATTTACCCTTTAGGTTATGCTCAACCTGAAAAAGTGCCTCTATATCCACAAACCGATGCCGAAATCATGGGTGGTCAAACGCCTTTATCTGAACAGAGTAGCAAAATGCCGAATGGCTTACATGAAACAATAATAGGTTTACCTACAGCTCAAGAAATTGGCTGGGTGCAATAAAACTGTGGATAAATACTGCTTTATGCACATCAATTGTTAAGAAACGATGCAGATTTTATACAGACAAAAAATGTGAAGTGCATCACTATTATTGGGTAGATGAAATTCTAATACCTGATAATAAGAGTAGCCATGATGAAAACTGTAGGTAATGATTTAGTACGTAATCAGTTACATGCTGACCGTAAATGGTATTTGATATTGGGCTTTGTGCTGATTGGTTTTGGCCTGATTTTATTTAGTTCATTGCCATTTGCGACCTTTTCTGTCGTTTTTTTATTTGGAATACTCATGATGGTCGGCGGTGTTTTGCATCTCGTCGCGGCTATGAGTGTTTTTAAAGGCGCAAGCCGATGGTTGTGGGCCATCTTTGGTGTGCTTTATTTAATGGCTGGTTATTATGCGTTTTCTACTCCAGTCACTACAGCAGTGGTGCTGACAAGCCTATTATCTATAGCGCTGATCATTGCTGGAGCTATACGTACTATAAATGCAATTTTACTTAAGCCAATTACTGGATGGGGTTGGACCCTGTTTTCAGGGTTATTAACGCTCGCTACAGGTATTTTAATTTTAGTTTCTAAAGATTCACCTTTTTGGGTATTAGGAATGTTCCTTGCTATTGATATTTTATTTCAGGGAGTTAACTTTCTAGGTTTGGCTTCAGCCATTAAACATCTTCCTTCTAGTTCAAAAACAGTATCTTAAAAAATAATATTCAACCAAAGAGCACTTTAAGTGCTCTTTTTGTTTTTAGGATGGGCAGACCCATCTGTTGCCTCGGTCTGTTAAACTATGTCTTGGTGTTTTAGCGATATGTGTTATGAGTCTTGCAAAATTAATTAATGAACTAAATGCTCAGCAAAAAAAAGCAGCTACTACGTCTGCACAAAACTGTTTAGTTTTGGCGGGCGCTGGTTGTGGCAAGACTAAAACTATTGTTGCTCGTGCAGCCTATTTAATTGATCAAGGCTTGCCAGCGAACCAAATCCAGATTTTAACGTTTACTCGTCGTGCTGCGAGTGAAATTGTTGCGAGAGTAGAACAACATGTGGGAGCACAGGCAAAGGGGCTGCGAGCTTCAACTTTTCATACTTTTTGTATGTATTTACTGCGCCGTAACCCCCAAGCTTTTGGGTTAAATCAATTTAGTATTATTGATCGTGATGATCAGTTGCTCATGTTTCGCTTATTAAGAGGCAAAGATAAAGATAATGTCTTGCCTAAAGCCGCAGAGCTGTGTGATTTATATTCTTATGCGAGAAATACTCAAACAAAGCTTTCTGAAGCATTAATCAAACAGCTTCCAGATGCATATGAGCATAAGACTCAAATTGCAGATTTAATGAAAACCTATGAGCAGCGTAAAAGAGAACGTAATTTTTTAGATTATGACGATATTCTCTCAATTGTAGCTGTCCATTTGCAAAATTCTGAAGCACTCACCAACTGGGTTGCAGGTTTTTGTCAGGCACTGCTGGTTGATGAAATGCAAGATACCAATCCTTTGCAGTGGGCTTTATTACAACCATTGATTGGCAAAGTGAAGTTGTTTTGTGTTGGCGATGATGCCCAGTCGATTTATGGTTTTCGCGGTGCAGACTTTGAAAATATCCATTCTTTTAAAGAGCGGATACCTGACGCAGTCATTCATACACTGGATTTAAATTACCGTTCGACCCAAGAAATCTTGGATTTATCAAATTGGTTATTAGCAAATAGCCCAATTGATTATCAAAAACAGCTGCAAGCCCATCGTGGTCAAGGCCAAAAGCCTCAGCTACATTTGTTTGGTAATGAGTATGAAGAAGCAAACTGGATTGCACAGGACTTAATAACGCGACATCAGCAAGGTGCAAGCTGGCACGATCATATGATCTTGGTGCGTTCTGGCTATAGTGCACGATATCTGGAAGGAGCTTTTATTGCTGCTGAATTACCTTACCGTTTTATTGGTGGGGTAAAACTTCTTGAGTCTGCTCATGTGAAAGACGTACTTAGCCTGCTACGTATTGTGAGCAATCCTCACGATGATTTGGCGTGGATGCGTTTTTTAACCTTGTGGGATGGTATTGGTGATGTTGGTGCAAGTAAGCTCGCTCAAGATCTGATGGGAATTGTTGATGTTGAGGAGCGCTGCAATCGTCTAGAACGTCATGGAAAAGTTCCTTTACAAGCGATTTTAATTTTAAAACAGCTAGATGTATTACAGCAGCATGTTGAAGCAAGTATTGGCTTAGCACTCGATGCTTTAGGGGAACAGCTAGAGCAAAATTATAAAACTAAAGATTGGTCACGCCGCTTAAAAGACTTTGATTTGGTCAAGCAACTTGCGCGTAAACATGCATCGTTAGGTGAGTTTCTTGAAGAATATGTGCTTGAACCTATTTCAGTTTCTGAAATTGAAAAAGCAGCTGATCAGGATTTGGTCACTTTAATTACGATCCATTCAGCTAAAGGTGCTGAACAGAAAGTCTGCTATGTACCTCATGTATCGCCAAATCAATATCCTTATGCAAGGGCACAGGGCGATTTTGATGATGTCGAAGAAGAGCGCCGTGTATTGTATGTTGCATTAACACGTGCAGAAAATGAATTAATTTTGACTAAGCAAAACCTCAATACATGGTCAGAAGACAATTATGACGAACAAGGTCGTAAAATCGAAAGTTATTTCCTAAATGATCTTTCTGCACATTTGGTTCAGGCAAAGATTCATAGGCAAGTACCTCAGCCATTTGCTAAAAAGCAATGGAACCGTTCACCTGCAGTAAATTTAGGTTTTGGTATCGATCTGGATTAAACTACTGTATAAGACACTGTGATTACTTAAATATATTGGCTGCTCCCTTTTATTGCCAATTAAGGTTAGAAAATGAAGATATTAGTTCGTAATTTAGATCGTGCTGTGAGTGAAACTGAAATTTTAGAGTTATTCAAAGCATTTGGTAAAGTTGAAACGTGTGTTCTTGTTACTGATAAAGACACAGGTAAATCGAAAGGTTTTGGTTTTGTTGAAATGCCTAACCCTCGTGAAGCAATTAAGGCAATTAAAGGCTTAAACCTGCTTAAAGTTAAAGGCAATGGAATTCGCGTTAAAGCAGCTGAAGAATAAGTCTTCAGTGTGAAAAGACAGTTTTTAGCTCTTTCGATTGTCGCGCCAAATGGTACTCGTATCGCTGAAGGTATAAAAACACTTGAAGTGCGTTCATGGGTACCTACAAAACTGCCAATCAAAGATCTATTAATTGTCGAGAACCAAAATTTTTTGGTCAAAGATACTGATGAAGAACAGGGAGTTGCTGTCGCTTTGGTTGATATCGACTCTATTCATGCTTGGCGAAATGATGAAATTGAGCCCGCATGTGCAAATGCTTGGGACGAGGGATATTTTGCTTGGGTTTTAAGTAATGTTCGCCCTATAAGGCAGCCATTAAAAACTTTAGCTAAACGTAAAATTTATCAAGTTGAGCTGGATTTACCATAAATAACGTTGATTTTATTAATGGAGTCGTTAAGCTAAAGATTAGCTGTTGCAATAGCGATTTTAGAACAGGAAAGTTTAGTTATGTCACGTGTTGCTCGTTATCATGCCGATCGTACCAATCAGAAGCTCTATTTTGCGCGCTTAGCGTGTCAACAGGCTGAACAGACCGATCATGTGCAGCAGATACAAGCTCACCGTGAAGCAGCTGTATTCCACCTACATGGTGCAATGTTAGCTTTCTTGCAAGAATTGGTACGTTATTATCGTTTAAATGATTTACAACCTACCTTAAAATCTATTGAGGAACATATGGCGGCAAAAGGGCAGGTTTCTCCTGAAGTCTCTGTTTTGCAGCAATTGGCAAAAGATGGTTTCGTTGCAGAGTTAAAGCGAGCTTATCGTATGTGCCAATATGCGCCGGAACCAAAAGAGCCGACCCCTGAAGAAGAGACATCGTCTAACCTGATTATCAAAGTAACTCAAGGTCCTCAATCTTGGTTGCCTGATGTCAAAATTTTGCGTGAATGGCATCGAGAATTAACCCATTTAATTGATGGTTTTCGTAATGAAATGGTCGAGTTCTAAAATTAAACTGCCCTAGTGCTTGAAATTTGGTGTGGATGTGCCTATATAAATAAGACAAGAGATGCAAAGTGCAAGGGTGCTTTGCCACCATGTTGAAACATGGAGGAAGTATATGTCTATACAGCAATTGAAAGAGTTATTTGGAAATCAAGAAGCAGTGTTGGAATTAGTCCAACTCGAAGGTGGTGAACTTGCCTTGCGTAATGCCGGTTCTGAGAATGAACCCTTGGTCAAAATTCAATTTAGCGATGAAGTAAAAGCAATTTTAGGTGAACAAACACCTGTGGTTGCCCAACATATGATTCAGGCTGCATTGTTTGGACTGCTTGAGAAGCAGGTAAATGAGTGGCAGGCTGAGGTAGTAGACGAACAGCCTAAATTCTTGAGCTAATAAAAAGCGTACTCTTGAGTACGCTTTTTTATATCAGTTAATGAATAGTTGACTGATGGGCAAGCTCGATCTGATTTACTATATGATGGCTCATATTCTTTGCCATTTCCTCTTTAGCATAGAATACTTCCCCAATATTCTCATCTCGAATGATAGCCGCTTCTTCTTTACTTTCTGCGCAAATTAACACCTGAATTTGAGGGTTTAATTGCTTAGCAATCGCCACAATACGGTGAATATCTAGAATATCCATAGGTGAAATCACCAAGAGCCGTGCATGCATGATATGTGCTTGAATTAAAACACTTGGCTCAGTCGCAACACCACTGACTGCTGCAATATTCGAGTTACGCAGTTTTTCTACGATTTCACGATTTTCTTCTGCAATAACGACCTTAATATTCTCGTTAATTAAATTTTCAGTGATACGTCGTCCCACACCGCCATATCCTACAATGACGACTTGATCGCGTAAGTAAGCCTGATCGACTTCATCAGGTAACATTGCTAATGGGTCACCACTACGTTCAAGAAGACGAGCTAAGTGAGAGCGCTCACGAATCCAGCGTTGTACTGGTTCAATTGCAGAGAATATAAAAGAGTTCAGCGTAATTGAAAATAAAGCACCAGCTAGAATCAGGTTTTGTGCTTCTAAAGTTAATAAACCTAATGAGACACCGAGAGTTGCTAAAATAAATGAGAACTCACCAATTTGGGCCAAACTCGCGCCAACTGTAAGCGCTGTATTAAGTGGATAGCGAAAGAATAAAACCAAAGCCATTGCAGCAAGTGTTTTACCTACCATAATAATGGCGATAACGGCCAAAATATGGAGCGGACGTTCAACAAGAATATGTGGGTCAAAAAGCATGCCCACAGAAACGAAAAACAGAATTGAGAAAATTTCGCGTAATGGAAGCGTTTCTTCTTCTGCACGGTGGCTAAAGTCTGATTCTTTAACAACCATCCCCGCAAAGAAAGCCCCTAATGCCATTGAAACCCCAAAAATGGCATAAGATCCGTAGGCAATTGAAACAGCGGCTGCAACAACGGTCAGAGTAAATAACTCTCTTGAACCTAAACGAGCAACAAACTGCATGATAATAGGAACAACGCGTTTACCTACAATCAGCATAAAGGCAATAAAGCCAACTACTTTTAATAAAGTGAGCCCAAGGGTTAACCAGATATTACCATCTGCACCTTCTGGTGCTTTCCCGCCCAGTAAAACTGCTGTAGCTGGAAGGAGTACTAAAACAAGTACCATCACCAAATCTTCGACTAACAGCCAGCCCACAGCAATTTTACCGTTGACTGAATCTAAAAGACCCCGATCTCCTAGAGCTTTTAATAATACAACGGTACTCGCACATGACAAACTTAAACCAAAAACGAGTGCAGAACCAAAGCTCCATCCCCATAGCATGGATACGCCAACTCCTAATAGAGTGGCGACCGCAATTTGTAAAATCGCGCCTGGCACAGCAATACGTCGAACCAGCAGCAAGTCATTTAATGAAAAGTGCATCCCTACACCAAACATCAGGAACATGACCCCGAGTTCTGCAAGCTGGTTAGCAAGATGCATATCTGCTTCTATGCCAGGTGTATTTGGGCTAATAATAATTCCGGCAATTAAATAGCCGATAAGAGGGGGAAGTCGTAATCGGGCTGCAAGATAACCAAAGAAGAGGGCAACACCGAAACCAACAGCAAGTAAAACAATTAAATCTACGTCATGCGGCACTAAAAACTCCTTTTACGTGAGTTAGGCTAAAGACAAGCATAAAAAATGCCAAGGCGAAATATGTGGAAAGTTTAACAAAAAAAAGCCAGGTATAAAAAAAATGCAAAAAAAAACGACCTCATTGTGAAGTCGTTTTTTTCGAGGCTAAAATTATTTGATTTTAGCTTCTTTGAAAATCACGTGTTGACGGATTTTTGGATCAAATTTTTTGATTTCCATTTTTTCCGGCATAGTACGTTTGTTTTTAGTCGTGGTATAGAAATAACCTGTACCAGCTGTAGAAACGAGACGAATCTTATCACGCATTGTTCAGACTCCTTAGATCTTTTGACCTTGAGCACGAAGGTCTGCAACAACCTTTTCGATACCCAATTTGTCAATAATACGCATACCTTTAGTGGTTAAACGAAGACGTACAAAACGTTTTTCGCTTTCTAACCAGAAACGGTGGTGGTGCAGGTTCGGCTCGAACCGGCGCTTGGTTTTGTTGTTGGCGTGTGAGACGTTGTTACCAACGACTGGACGCTTGCCGGTAACTTGGCAAACCTTAGACATGGTGTAACTCCATTGATTCAGCCAACAGCAAATCTGTGGCCAGTCATACTAAATGTAAACGGATGAATTCATTCAAGGGGCGTTTTATACCAAAAATACGATTAAAAGACAAGCGGAATTGGTAAAAACGAGGCATGATTTAGTATAACAGATCATGCCTTGATCAGTTAGCGCAACAAGGTTTTCGAAATGAAACGATGAATAGGCTTATTGAAGGGTGGAAGAATGTATTTAAGGCTATAAAGTTTTGGATTGGACATTACCGAACGTTCATGAGAAAGGCTAAAAAAGCCCTCTGGTCCGTGATATTTACCCATACCTGATGCACCAATTCCCCCAAACGGTAAATCATCCTGAGCCACATGGGTAATGACCATGTTGATTCCGAAATGTCCTGAGTGGGTATGTTGTGCAATATAGTCAGCACGCGCCTGATCATAGTCAAAATAATACATCGCTAAAGGACGTGGGCGACTATTAATGAATTCGACGACTTCTTCTATTTGGTCATATTCTAAAATTGGTAGGATAGGACCAAAAATTTCATTTTGCATAATATCCATTGCAGTCGTTACGCCTGTAACTAAAGTCGGCGCAATTTTACGGATATCATCTAAAATTTCATTTTGTGGATTAATTTCAACAATACGAGCACCTTGATCGCGGGCATTTTCAAGGTAGCCTTGAATACGGTTGTATTGCTTGTCATTAATAATAGACGTGTAATCTTGATTATTGCGGAAATGAGGGTACATGCCAGCCACAATCAATTTAAAGTTTTCGATGAATTCAGCAGTTTTTCCGCGTGGTAAGAAAATATGGTCAGGTGCAACACAAGTTTGACCCGCATTCCATAATTTACCTACAGCAATACGTTGAGCCACATCTTTCATATCCATAGATGCATGCACAAGCGCAGGGGATTTCCCGCCTAATTCAAGAATAACAGGAACCAGATTTTGAGCTGCGGCTGCCATCACTGTTTTACCAACAGAAGTTGAGCCTGTGAAAATCATTTTGTCAAAAGGCAAATGACTAAAAGCATCTGAAATAACGCCACCACCATTCACCACAGCAACTAATTCTTGTGGGAAAGCTTCTGCTAATGCACTTTCAAGGACTCGCCCAAAGTTAGGAGAGGCACTCGAAATTTTGATCATGGCATGGTTGCCTGCTGCCAGTGCACAGATTAATGGCCCAACTGAAAGAAGTAATGGGTAATTCCACGGTGTAATAATACCAATTACACCCATAGGTTGATATTGTACCCAACCTTTTGCTGGTTGATGTAATACACTGATATGGCGTTTTGAAGGTTTCATCCACGCTGTTAGATGTTTGCTGTAATATTTGATTTGTTCCAAACTGGTGAGTAACTCACCAATTTTTGTTTCCATAACTGCACGATTGCCATAATCAAGGTTAATTGCGTCGGCAATCTGATCTTGATATTTTACCAAGACTCTTTTAAGACGAGCTAAACGATCAATACGCTCTTTAGCAGTGGGTACCGGATGACGTAAATAAGCACGCTTTTGTTGTTCAAGCAAATCATGTAAATGCTTAACATCATAAGGAAGCTGAGTCTCTGGATTTGTTTTTGTTTGACTGTTCATCGGTACTTACCAAATACATTGATATGTTTATTTTTTAGAGTAAATACTCTAAATAGTCAAGTCAGTTTATGTGTTCAAGTCTTAACCATTTGAATTATTAAAGGTTATTAAAATGTCTCAACCTAAAGCTCTGAAGACAAAAGACCGGATTTTACAAATCAGTTTACAGCTTTTTAACGAACGAGGTGAACGGTCGGTTACAACCAATCATATTGCTGCGGAGTTAGGTATCAGTCCTGGAAACTTGTATTATCATTTTCGGAACAAGCATGAAATCATTAAGGAATTAATGTATCAATATCAGGCCGAGACTTTGGAAGTGCTTTCTTTACCTGACGATAGACCATTAACGACCAATGATAAAATTAACTATTTTCAAGTGCTCAGTGGCCAGTTATGGAGCTACCGTTTTATTCATCGTGATGTTTATCATTTAGTTGAAAGTAACGAAGACTTTAAAAAGATTTATCCGCGTTTTGCGGGACAGGTCATGCAGCAGGGGCAAAAGATTTATCAAGCCTTTGTAGATGCAGGTCTTATGAAAATGACGGCTTCGGAAATTGAAGCCCTCATTATTAACTTGTGGATTGTATTAACAAACTGGACAAACTTTTTGTATATGTCTGGTCATATTAGTGACAATAACCATTTAGAAGAAAAATGGGTTTGGCAAGCATTACGCCAAATGGTTTTCCTTGAAGGTCCTTATCTTATGGGTGAAAGCCGAGCAACTTATGAGCAGTTGCTTGAATCTCTTGGCCCTTCAGATCTATTTGCTAGCTTATCGTCCTTAAAAGACGAATAGTTGTGCTTGTTTATTTAGGGCGCTAGAATACTCGGCCTATTAAAAAATTTATCTCAATTAAGTGATATTAACCAAATGAATATGACCACTGCCAATACAGCCCGTTTACTGATTACTTGTGAAGACAAGCCAGGGATCGTACAAGCGGTATCGAGCTTTTTGTATCATCAAGGTGCAAACATTACCGCGCTTGATCAGTATGCGACGGAAGCTCAGGGCGGACGTTATTTCATGCGTGTTGAATTTGAACTTGATCATTTACAGTCGCGTAAAGATGCATTAATTCAAACTTTTGCTGCGAACGTTGCAGAGCGTTATAGCATGCAATGGCGTCTTGCTTTCGTAGGTGATGTTAAAAAAGTTGGTATTTTAGTTTCTAAAGTTGACCATGCATTGCTTGAGTTGTTATGGCGCCATGCACGCGGTTCGTTACCTTGTGAAATTACTCATGTCATTTCAAATCATGAAGATTTACGTGAATCTGTCGAAAACTTCGGTATTCCATTTTCTGTAATTAAAGTTACCAAAGACAATAAAGCTGAAGCTTATGCGCAAATTGATGAAATGATGCAAGGTAATGATTTATTAGTTCTTGCACGTTACATGCAGATTTTAAGTGAAGATTTTGTTGCGAAATGGGAAATGAAAATCATCAATATTCACCATTCTTTCTTGCCAGCTTTCGTGGGTGCCAATCCATATAAGCAAGCTTATGAAAAAGGTGTGAAGTTGATTGGTGCGACAGCTCACTATGTGACAGCTGACCTTGACCAAGGTCCAATTATTGAGCAAGACGTTGAGCGTGTGAGCCATAACTATAATGTTGAGCAATTACGTGAGCTAGGTGAAGATGTAGAGCGTAATGTATTGGCTCGTGCAGTGAAATGGCATTTAGAAGATCGTATTATTGTTGATGGTAATAAGACCGTTGTTTTTTAAATAACGCTTATTCTAAAAAAGCACGCATCTCGCGTGTTTTTTTATATTTAAAATTAATTTGAAACAATATAACATATCAATAATAAATGGGTTTATCATAGAATTAGATCTGTTCATGATGTAAATAGCACAACAATTTAAGTTTGGCTAAACAAATTGTGAACACGGGATATCTATTGATGTAACTATGAGAAAACTAAAGTAAAGACACTGAGCAGGCACAAAGCTATGACACAGAGTAAATGTTTTTCTCAAAAAATAGTTGCAAATGAAAACACTTCTCATTTATTATTGTGGCACTTTATTGTTCTATCCGATGTTTGAAATCGTTTCTATAAATAGAAATCTGAAATCATCATCCATTAGGTAATTAGATTCTTATGAGTCAATCTTCCGCAGCCTTAAACGCTCCCAATCCGATGAAAAAGAAAGTCATCACAGCACTAATTGCAGTTGCAATTGGTCATATCGGGGTCTTATGGGCAGTTAGCCATATTAAGCCTGCTGAATTAAAGCCAATCGATAAAAAACCTTTACAGGTACGTTTTTTAACAATCAAAGAAGATGTGCCCTCACCTCCTCCTTCAAAAGTAGAGCCGATCAAGCCCAAGGTAGAGCCTAAACCTGTAGAGAAGAAGGTAGAGCCTAAACCTGTTGAAAAGCCAAAAGTTATTGCTCAGAAAGTACAGAAGGTAGAGCCTAAGGTTATTCAACAAGATGATACTCAACAGAAATTAAAGAAACAGCAAGAGTTGGAAAAGCAGAGATTAGAGCAGCTCCAGCGGGAACAAGCGTTAAAAGAGCAACAAGCTCGCGAACAGGCTTTAAAAGATCAACAAGCTCGTGAACAAGCTGCAAGAGATCAACAAGCTCGTGATCAAGAAAATCGCAGTAAACCTCAAAGAGTGGCCGCAGGTGATGTATCTTGGAGCAAATCTCCAAGAATCTCTGCGGAAAAAGTTTCTTATTACTTTAAGCCTGAAGATGGAGTAAAAGTCATAGAAGTCGAAATTTCATCTGATGGTACGGGTAAGGTGACGGGTGTAAAGGTTACTAAATCGACTGGTAATGAGAAATTTGATGCCTATGTTGTTAAGCAAACTTATAGTGCTAGGTTTAATTCGTATAAACCTAATGGTGTTGTGACTCCTTTTGTGATCAAACAACAATTTGATGCAAGTGTTGTTAAAAAATAATTGTATTAGCAGATTAAACTTTATTACGTAGGAGTTCATATGAACTTTTCAATCTATTGGCAACATGCAGATGCAGTGAGTAAAACCCTGTATTTCATCTTATTGGCAATGTCGATTGCTACTTGGACAGTTTTCATCTTACGTTTGATGGGGACTCGCCAATTAAAGCAACAAGCTTATGCTCAACTTTCTCAGGCTATTACTTCGCTAAAAGCAAAGTTACAACCTTTGACTTTTGAACAGCGTAAAGCAGTTGCAGAACAGGCTCTACTTCGTCAAATTTCTGCTGAAAAAGTCAATGCTGAAAAAGGTATTTCTGTTTTAGGAACAATTGCTTCAATTGCACCATTCGTTGGTTTGTTTGGTACGGTATGGGGGATTTTCCATGCACTTGTTGCAGTAGGTAAAAGTGGACAAGCAGGTTTGGCTCAAGTGGCTACACCAGTAGGTGAAGCGCTTATTATGACAGGTCTTGGTCTTGCAGTTGCGATTCCTGCGGTATTGGCTTATAACATTTGTGTACGTGCTAACCGTGGTCTTGCTCATGATTTACAAGATCAAGCGCACAGCCTGTTAATTGACACGATGTTGCAGCAAGACTCAACTGTAAAGTCTGATGTTAAAACTGCACAGCAAAGTTATGTTGGAGGTCAAGCTTAATGGCTTTTCAATTGGGTGAAGACCACGATAGTGGCATAAATGAGATGAACCTCATTCCGCTAATCGATGTTATGTTGGTGTTAATGATCATCTTTTTGGTCACAGCAACAGTTGCCAACCCATCGATTCCATTAACGCTTCCTAAAACAACTGCTGAAATTATTGACCCACCACCAAAAGCAATTACGATTAGTATTAATGCAAATGGTGAAGTGGCTTGGGATACTCAAGTAATTAGCCTTGATGAGCTTCAAAAACGTTTTCAAGAAGCAGGTCAGGGCGCTGTTAAACCAACAGTTCAGCTTCGTGCAGATAAAGAGTCGAAGTACGATACTGTTGCACAGGTAATGTCTCGCGCCAGTGAAGCCGGACTGAGCGATATTGCCTTTGTCAGTGAAAACTAAAATTTAGTTGACCTAATAAAAAAGCAACCGATTCGGTTGCTTTTTATTGCTGTAATTTATTGATCTTTCATAAGATGCTGGAATTTACTATATAGCTTGAGCAACTTAGGTGGAATCGCAAAGTTGCAATAACCTTGTGAAGGATTCTTTGCATAGTAATTCTGATGATATTCTTCGGCTGGATAGAACGTCGGAACAGGGGACAGTTCAGTCACAATATCAAGATCATCATCTTTTAGCGTTTGAATTGTATGTTCAGCTGCCTGCTTTTGCTCTTCATTATAATAGTAAATAACAGAGCGGTATTGCGTGCCCATATCATTACCTTGGCGATTTAAAGTCGTTGGATCATGAGTCGCGAAGAATACATCGAGTAACTGGGAGTATGTTACTTGTTCTTCATCAAAATCTACTAAGATCACCTCAGCGTGCTGGGTATCTCCTTGGCATACTTGCTCGTAGGTAGGATTAGTCGTGTGCCCACCTGCATAACCACTAGTTACTTTTTCTACACCGCGTATTTGTAAAAATACAGCTTCGACGCACCAAAAACAGCCGCCGCCAAATAATGCCTGTTGCATTGTTTTTCCCTCTATTTCCTGCCTATTACAATAGGGTTTATGTATTTAAAATACAAAGTAAAGCATGTATAAAAAAGTAAAGGAAAAGAGAATAACTTATTCAGTTTTCGATAGCCACTAACAGATCTTCTATATTTAAAGGCTTTTTAGATAAGCTTCTAAGTTGGAGAATGTTCCATTAAATCCTTGTACCATTCCATTGCGAGCAGAATCAAAAGTTGAGTTCCCAACATCGTCAGAGTTCCATGGTTGCCAAGTAATTGTGACTTTTGTTTTTATATTATCAATATCTTCAAAAGTTGTGGTGGCTAACATTTCTAATGGCCATGTTGGTGACATGGGATGTCGTGTGTTGTTACCGTCTTTATCTGAGAAAGATTGAATAAACGTTAATTGCTCATTGGGTACAATCTCACGAAACACTTGCTTCCCCCACATTTGCGTTCCATCGGGCCCTTCTAACCCATAGTGATAAGTGCCTCCAACTCTAAAATCCATTGAAGTGTGGATGATTTTAAAACCTTTCGGACTCATCCAATTTTGTAAGTGATTAATATCAGTATGTACCCTGAATACAAGATCCCGAGGTGCATTGAATACTCTAGAAATACTAAATGGTGCAATCGTTTCTGTCATGATTATTTTCCTTTAATTAAAAAATTGGGGGATTTTAAATTTGAAGAAGTTATAGAATCACTTTGTAATTCTTGCAGATAGTTTTCAAGGCTATCAAAGCGTTCTTCTGATAGTTGGCGAAATGAGTCTATAAAATATCAAACACACTCTAGTCAGCTTTAGGTAAACCTTGTCGAACGATTTGAGAGAAGTGTTCACTACTCTGATCTGAAAGCTGTTCAAAATTTTCAGTGCGTGGGTTGATATGCGCAATTTGATACCACTGTTTTAAACTGACATTTTGATTAAGTGCTTTAAGATCATATAAATAATTAGGTAAGTAACCTGAAGCAATTAGACGATAATCTTTAGGAAGTTGATATGGGTTAATCGCTTGAACCATATCAAAAATTAGAGTCGTACAGTTACTCGTGAGTGTATTGTACCACTCTGGTTTTGTACGCAATTCATCTGATTTTTTAAGATATTCTAAAAATAAAGCTTTTTGCTCGGA
The DNA here is from genome assembly GCF_054823985.1 of Acinetobacter sp. GN11. NCBI lineage: Bacteria > Pseudomonadati > Pseudomonadota > Gammaproteobacteria > Moraxellales > Moraxellaceae > Acinetobacter > Acinetobacter sp. GN11. Next base: position 50,695 of record NZ_JRVL01000150.1, read on the forward strand.
CCGTGGCATGTTGATAGGAAAATTATAAACTTGCTCTTTGCGGACGTTACTACGCGTATAGACAATATCTTTTTCATCAGACGCAATTAAGCTCAGTTCATATTTTCTAAAAAAACCGCCGATTGCCGAAAACTCTTCAGTTTTTTCTTTGCGAATCTCGATTGAGAAGACTAAAGGTTGTTGGTGTGCAAATTCGAAGCTGACCAGTGTATGGGCAATTTGTGGTCCCATCCAGTAAGAGGCAATGATGTTTATGCCATTCAACTGGTTAAGGTCAAAAGTTCGAGTTTCCCAGCGAACATCATAAGTTCCATCAGGGTGCCAGTTGAAGTTACGGACATTATGTAAAGTGATTACATCGCCGTGCTTTTCATAGCTCAGCATATTGGCAACTTCAGGGTTCCAGTCACGATCTTGACGTGCAGTAATTGAAAAATACCAAACGAGAGAGCAAGTAAATGCTAAAAGGTAAATCAGGATGTCTGTACGTCTGCTAACAAGATGGCCTTCAACATATAGGCCCGCCATACTCAGCGCAAAAGCAATCCAGATGCCAATGAGTATGCGGCTGCCTAACCAGCCAAAAGGCTGTTGAACCCAGAGTGCTACGCATACCCAAATACTAGAGAACACAATAAACAGCGTGAATAGACTATGTAACAGTCCAAAAAGTAGAGCAATAATAAATTCACGTGTTCCGATATTGTGCATAGGCATCCATTGAATTATTTTTTATAAGTGGCAAACTCGAATGAAGTTCCTGATTTTTCATCAACTTGCTGTTCACTTGCAGTTTTATGAAATTCACTCGGTATTGTTGGATAATGTGCATCACCTTGCACATCTAAGTCAACATGAGTAAGTTCAAGACGGTCTGCAATTGACAAAGTTTGCTTGAATATCTCACCGCCACCAATGATGAACAATGCCTGCTTTTCAGTATTTTTTACATCTTCTAAAGCTGCATTTAAAGCATCTTCAATTGAATAGGCAATTTTAACACCGTCAAAGTGCCAGTTAATATCACGGGTAATGATCCAGTTCACACGGTTTGGCAGCGCACGGCCCATAGACTCAAGAGTTTTACGACCCATCACAACCACACCGCCTTGTGTGATTTCTTTAAAATGTTTTAAGTCGGCAGAAATATGCCATGGCAACGCATTGCCTTTACCAATACAGTGGTTTTTATCCATTGCCACAACGTGAACAACTTCTACATTTTGCCATGCCATAATCTTATTCTCTAAACCGTAACCTAATGAAATTTGAGTCGTTGTTATACTGCAACTGGTGCTTTAATTGCAGGATGCGACTCATAACCTACAATTTCAACATCTTCAAATTTGAAATCAAATAAGTCTTTTACTTCTGGATTTAGTTTCAATTGGCAGAGCGGTAAAGGTTCACGTGTCAATTGAAGTTGTGCTTGCTCAAAATGGTTGATATAAAGATGCGTATCACCACCAGTCCATACAAAATCACCGACTCCTAAACCGCACACTTGAGCAATCATATGGGTAAGTAGAGCATAGCTCGCAATGTTAAAAGGCACGCCTAAAAACACGTCTGCACTACGTTGATAAAGTTGGCATGACAATTTGTTATCTTGTACGAAAAATTGAAAAAGCGTGTGGCAAGGTGGTAAGGCTACTTGTCCAGCTTCGTTCGGGTTCCAACCAGAAATAATTAAACGACGTGAGTTTGGGTTGGTTTTAATTTCATTAATTAACCATTTAATTTGGTCAAAACCATCTTGGTTATAAGTGCCATCCGCATTTTTGGTTGCGCCAAAATTACGCCATTGATGACCATAGACAGGGCCAAGCTCATGCTCTGGGCGGCCAAAACGAGCAGTTTGATCTGCTGTTGCCCATTCATCCCAAATTGAAACTTTATTGTCTTTTAGATATTGGACGTTGGTGTCGCCTTTTAAAAACCAAAGTAACTCAATCACAATAGAACGGAAGTGAACTTTTTTTGTGGTGAGTAAAGGAAAACCTTTAGAGAGATCAAAACGCATTTGATGACCAAATACAGAACGGGTTCCTGTGCCTGTACGGTCGCCTTTGTCACCGCCATTATCAAGGATATGTTGTAGAAGGTCTAAATATGCACGCATAACACTCTCGAGTTCGGATTAATTTCCATAAAATAAAAGGGGGAGATAGCTCAACGATAAATAATAACGCAATATAGAGCTGCTTCATCATGAACCATTGAAGATGATACCTGTTGTAGCTCAAGATGAAAATCTAAAAATAGTTCTATGACATTTCAATAGACGTAATTATTCAAATCGTTTGGCACGATTTTGATGAATCGAAACAAGAAAAAAGCCAACCAGTACAAAGCCTAAAGCTTGCGTCACAAGAATCCATTTATGCTGAGCAGGTAGTAGATACATCAAAATAACAACGATAAAAATAGGGTAAATGCTGCTTAAAAGTCTAAAGCTCGATTTATACGATTCGTTATTGGAAGTTTTGCTATTTAAGTAATGTCCAGCATGTAAACCAAAACCGAAAATAAGGCTGAGTACAGTATAAATAGGAGATAGCGGCTGAACTTGATTAGCGACATAAACTGCCATACAAACCGCCACAATAAAGATGAGTTTGATATTGCGCGGAGCGTTGTACCAATAAGCCAACATGAAAACTAAACCTATTTCTTAAAAAGTGATTGAGGTGAAAAAATAAAAGCGGCAAGTGCCATAAAAGCAATTCCCTGAACGCCCCAGATGAGTAAGTTAGGCATTGTTTTAACAAAAATAAGGGCAAATAACAGTGCGATAGGTATCCAAGTCAACAGGCGGTAAAATAACCCAGTCGGATTTTTTTGAGCAAAGTGCAATTTAAAGTAACGGCAGATTAAAAAAATTACCCCAGTTCCAGTAAACATCAGAATCGTATCTAAAGGCAGCGGTTGGTATTGATAGAGCGCAATACAAATAAGCAGTGTAATAATCAAAATTACTAGTTTTTTAAATGTCGGGACTTGCGTGTTAAACCAGAATTCCAGCATGGTATATCTTCATCTTGGGAGAATAAAAACTGTAGCATAAAAAAGAAAAGAGGAGCCGAAACTCCTCTGATTTAGATGTTAACTATTCTTTTGTGGACCCCAGTCATAAATTTTCTTTTGATAGGCATACCACATCATCCAAAGGCCAATCAGCAACATTGGAATTGTTAGAATCTGTCCTTTTGTCATCCAGCCAAATAGAATGAAACCTTGGTCGGCATCAGGCTGACGGAAGAATTCCATAACAAAGCGGGCAACACCATATCCCATTAGGAATAGGGCAGAAACGGCCATACGTGGACGCGGTTTTGAACTAAACCACCACAAGATAATGAATAGAATTAAACCTTCACAAAGCGCTTGATAGATTTGTGATGGATGGCGAACTAGGTGTAATGGGTCCGTTGGGAAGATCATACCAAATGCATAATTTGGATCTGTTACCGCACGGCCATATAACTCTCCACCAATAAAGTTACCAATACGTCCGAACATTAAGCCAGTCGGTACACAAGGGGCAATAAAGTCGAGGGTTTGGAACCATGTTTTTTGGTATTTTCTACACCAAAATAACATTGCAATCATGACGCCTAAGAAGCCGCCATGGAAGCTCATACCGCCTGTCCAGACTTGAAATAGCCAGATTGGATTTTCGAGGAATTTATCAAACTCATAGAAAAGGACATAGCCGACTCGACCGCCCAGAACAACACCTAGAGCACCATAGAACACTAGGTCGGAAACCATATCTGATGTCCAGCCATCACGTTGTTTGGCACGGTAGGAAGCAAGCCCCCAAGCACATAAAAATGCCAATAAGTACATGAGTCCATACCAATGGACTTGAAGAGGTCCTAAGTGTATTGCGACCGGATCGATATTAGGATAGGTCAGCATTGCTGCTCCTTGATCTTACGTTTTGACAGATTGTAGCGGAATGATGTGAAAAATGTTGTACATTCAATGTGTAAAGATAGGGAACAAGAATTAATGTGTATTGTGGCTTTAGCATGGCATGTTCTGGATGATATGCCCTTGTGTCTTATGTCAAATCGGGATGAGTTTTATCATCGTCCAACAGCTTTGTTGCATCAGTGGGAACATACGCCCATTGTTGCGGGACAAGATTTGCAGTCGGGTGGCACGTGGATGGGCGTTACGCCTCAAGGTCGATGGGCTGTTTTGACTAACTTCCGTGATGGGCGGGATCAAAAGTCTTATGAGACTTCTCGGGGGCATTTGGTTCAGGCTTTTTTAGAATCTGATTTATTGCCGATTCGATTTGCTCAACAATTAGAACAGCAACAACAGAATTTTGCTGGCTTTAACCTGTTTATGGGAAATGCTGATCAAGCGGTTTATATGAGTAACCGTGGTGAAGCACCGCAAGTATTGGCTAACGGTGTGTATGTGGTTTCGAATGGCTTAATGTCTGAACATTGGGAAAAAACTAAACATTTACGAACACGTTTTACGCAAGAGTTTTTGCCTATGCTTCAGCATCAGACTGAAGAGCCAACTTTGCAACATGCGGCTTGGGATATTCTGGAAGATGAGCGTAAGGTCACAACTACTTTATTACCGAATACTGGCATTCAAGCAGAGATGGAAGAGTTATTGTCATCAACCTTTATTCAAAGTCCTGTGTATGGCACACGTTGTTCGAATTTTCTAAGAATGACCAATAATGAATGGCTTTGGTTGGAAAAGACCCAACAAGGTGAGCACAGCGGTCAAATTGTTCAGCAGCACATTCTTTTAAATCGATAGCAATTAAAAATGCCGATCAATTGACCGGCATTTTTATTCTTCTACGAATTAGCCTGCGATCACACCGCCATCTTTACGGGTAATCACAACAGTTGCTGAACGTGGACGTGCTGTTTTATTGCTTGGATCTTTTTGCGTTGCTGGCCAGTTACTGTCTGGTGTTTCGTAACTTTTCGAGTCTTCGCCAGGGTGTTGAACATTAATAAAAATAGCTTTGTGATCAGATGTCATGGCAATACCTGTAATTTCACATTGCTTTGGTCCAACCAAGAAACGACGTAATGTTGAGTCTGTAACTTTAGCACCGACTAGCGTTTGTTGGCCATTTGACGTAGTGGCAGCAGTGCCATCACCAATTTGACCCGGTAGTGCTGCAAGCATCATACAGTTGGTGACATCGGTGTAAGCGCCATCATCTGTTTGAATCCAAAGTACGCCACGTGGGTCAAACCACATTCCGTCAGGAGATGACAAATCATTATTGTCTGTCAGACCCGATAAGTTAATATTTGAAGCCATAGATGCTTCTGCGCCAAATAGGTAGATATCCCATTTGAAGGTTTCAGCAGTGGTTTTGTCATCGGTTTCTTTAAAACGGATAATATGGCCGTTCACATTACCTTTTTGCTCTTTAGTGCCGTTGTAGAGGTCTGTGTAGTTACGTGGATTAGCTGCATCGGTCGCGTAATCTTTACCACGATTTGAGTTGTTGGTTAGGGTGACATAGACTTCGCCGTTTACTGGGTTGACCGTACACCATTCTGGGCGGTCCATTTTTGTAGCACCAACTGAGTCGCCAGCCAAACGTGCAAATGTGACAACGTCTGCCTGAGATTTGAAAGGGTAAGTAGTGTTGCTTTCATTTAAGCCATTTTTGCCATAGGCAAGTTCAATCCATTGACCTGAGCCATCGTTATTAAATCTGGCAACATACAATTTACCCGCGTTCATATATTTGTCGCCAGCTGTATAACCGCCGTTTACGTCTTTAGCATCCCATACAGCAGTCGAGACAAATTTATAGATGTATTCACCGCGAGAGTCATCACCCATATAAAACGCTAATGGTTGACCGGCTACGGCACGACAAGCACTGTCTTCATGTGCAAAACGACCTAATGATGTTCTTTTAACTGGGTTTAGACGGTTATCAAAAGGATCAATCTCAACCATCCAGCCGAACGTATTTGGTCCGTTGCGGTAGTCTTGTGTCGGTTGTGCAGCTTTTACATCGGCATTCCAGCGATCATACAAGTCTTGTGATTCAACTTGACCAATTGCTGTTTCCCAGCCGTAACGTGAACCGGATCCTGCCTTTAAACCATAGCGTTTCAGTGCAATAATTTCTTCTGGAGTGCGTAACGCGTCATCAGTCGTACTACGAGCAAAGTAACCGATAAAGTTTTCTTCGGTAGTTAAGTATGTGCCCCAAGGCGTATAACCGTTACCGCAGTTATTATGAGTACCACGAGTTTGACGACCAGCAGGCGAGAAGCGAGTTGCAAGCAAACTAGACCCAGCAGCAACACCTGCAAAATTCATCTCTGTTGACGCTGTAATACGGCGGTTAAAAATTGATTTTTTATCAATTACTACTTTTTGAGTTGCTGCATCTTTTTTGATGTGAACGACAGATACGCCGTGTGCATTGGTTTCACGAATGACTTCATCTTCAGGGCGGCGTCCATTAACTTTTGTTGGGCCTTTTGGGTGAAGGAAGGTCTGGTTGATATATTCGTGATTCATTACCAACAAACCTTCAGCCGAAATACTTTCATCAAAGTTGTTTTTTGAAGTATTTAAACCAAAGAAATGCATGCCGTCATGGCAGTCGCCCGAGCGAAACTGGAAGCTTGGACCAGATGGAATATTATTGTCGTCCCAGTCGCCAAAAGCAGGATTGATTGAATCACCTAAAGCGTAAATGACATTTGCTTCATAGCCTTCAGGTACAGTCACAATATCGTTATGATTTTTTGCAACTGCTGTAAAAGTTAATTTCTCTGGTTTTTTATTTGGATCTACAGGTGGGATTCCACCGTTGTTAGAACCTGAGTCATCATTACTATCATTACAGCCTGTTAAAGTAGAGGCTAAAGTTAAAGCTACAGCACCGCTTGCTGCTTTAGTAATTAAACTACGGCGACTTACATGTTGTTCTAAAATGTCACGAAAGTGGATATTGTCAGAAGTATTATTATCCAGTTCTTGGTCTTCATGATATGGCGTCAGCTCTGTCATGGGAAATTCCTAAGTAATTAAAGAAATAAAGCGATTGTTCTAAAAATCTTCATTAGCTTAGTTGGGTAGTGTGACGAGGCTTTGACGTTTTGATGATAGGTTTGTGAAATAATTGATCGTTTAGTCAAAAAAGAAACCTGCATAAGGCAGGTTTCTTCTATTTTGGTGAAAGAGATTATTTTTTCACAACAGATGGAGCAATTGGGTCGGCAGTGATATAGCCAACCGCTGCTGCAAATTTATTGCTGTAGTTTGTATTAATCGCTGTATCAATTTGCGAAAGTAAATCTGCACTGATACCAGTACGAACACCGTTAGTTTCTTTATAGAAACGGTTCCATTCATCACCCGGATGTTGGAAGTTACTCATGATGTAAGTCCAACCGTTTACTTCATCGACTGCGTGTAGACCTGTTGATTCTGCACCTGCTGGTGTAGACAAGATACGGATGAGCTGTTTAGTGTCGACATTGTAAGCCCATAAGAAGTTATTTAAGTGGTTACCAGAGTCTTCACCGATAAATAACGTACGTAGCTTTTCAGAGAACTTCAAGTTGTCAGGGCTAGCGATCTGTTCTGGGTCAGCAGTGTTACCTAGGCTGTCAAAGCTAATGTCTTTACCTTTAATGAGAAGACTAGATTGGCTAGGTACCCATTCACTGTTAATTGCTACATTTAAGCTGTCTTTTTGGCCGCCTGTCAGTTTATGCTCCAAAATACCACCAGCCGTGATTTTCGGGAATTTAACGTTGTGCTCAGCAAGGTAACCGCTACCGCCTTCAACCATTGAATCAACAATGTTAGCTAAAGCCGAATATGCTCGTTTATCTGCAATATTTACAGTCGTACCCTCGTTCTTAGTCAATGCCATTGAAGCGCCAACGTAAGCAGCATAACGGTGTGTCTCAAGGAAAGCTGCTGCAAGTTTAGTTTTGTCGCTGTTATCTTTAAGCTTGAGATAAACACCAGTTTTGCTCAAATAAGTAAATTTGAAACCTTGTGCTTCTAATTCTGCTTTTTGAGCAGCTTGTTGGAGTTTTAAACGATCTTTCGCAGCTTTTGCTAAAACTTGTTGTTCAGGCGTACCTTTATCGCCTGCATCAATAGCATCTTTTTCTGCTGTCGTTGCATCACTTGGATATTTGGCAATTTGTAGAACCGATTCGAAAATATCAGTTCCTTTAATACCGCTCTTGATTAGGTTCTCAATCTCTACACTTGTTGCATGACCAAGCTTGATCCATGAGATCTGACCCGTCGTTGTATCTGTAAGTACTGTTGTATATTTTGCAACGTAAAGTGTGCCGGCAGATAGGTCTTTCTCTTTATCTGCAACGAACATGAAGAGACCACCATTGGTATAGTCGTCACCCATCAAAACTGTACGATTATCTGGGAAAACTTGTACAAGCTCATGTGAAATACGGCCTAAACAGTAGTGCTTTGTCACACGACCCGTACCATCTGCATTTACCGTAATTTCTGGTAAATGACCGTAGTTATATGGGTTAGCCGCATTTTCATCACCATACACATTTTTACTAAATGCTTTAAGTGTTGAAAGTGATTGACCTAACTTTTGGTTGAAGGCATCTGGCTCATATTCTTCACTTGATAAATGAGTTCCCCATGGTGACAAGCTTGCACCACAAGTAATCCATAAACCATGCGCACTTGAAGTGTCTACATTGTGATATTTGATTAAAGTCAAATGACCAGTTTTCGGGTCTTGATCTAAAGTAAGTACTGCAATCGGAGATGATAATTTACCGTACGTATCACCACCATTTTGGTCTTTCGATAGATATTCAAACTGAACTACATGGAACACTGGGTTACCAGTTACACCCAATGCTTTTTTTTCTGCATCTGTGAAATCTTTGCCAGTTGCTTGTTTGAAGCTAATCAGAGAACTACCATCTGGACAGTCAGAGAAGAATTGACGCTCTTTACCAGCAACTGATTTATCAATAATCGGCTTATTATTGATGTCAACATAACCACCCGCGATAATCTTTCCGCCTTTACCATCAGGAACTTCTGTACCTGTTAAAAAGAATGGTTTGTAAGCAAGTTGATATTCAGTTTTACTGCCATCTTCCCATGAAATGGCAAGCTTTGATGCACATGCTGTTGTTGCCATTTCTGCTACAGTAGAAGGCGCAGGCATTGATGTGAACGTTGCATTTTTAAAGTTAATTGGTTTTGATGGAGTCGTAACGTCTGAATCATCATTACTATCGTTACATCCTGCTAACGTTGCTGCCGTAGCCATCGCACCTAATGGAAGAAAAGGAATCCCCGTAAACCATTTTAAAATATCGCGACGTGTTGGGTGGTTAGAAGCAGTTGTCATAATAAATCCGTAACTTTTGTGAGTATATTTGTTGAGTTGATTCTATGGACTGTAAATGACACTTTTCTTACACTTTTAAGTCACTTTGAAGACAGTTTATGGGTTTGTAGATTAAAAAGTGGTCTATATAAAAAAGCCTGAACTTTGAATTTCAGGCTTTTTAAAAACATAATTTTTTATTCAGCAGATTGAGCTTTTCTTTTCTCAAGAATTTTACCGAACAATAATCCAAGTTCAAAAAGCAACCACATCGGGATCGCCAACATCACCATAGAAATTGCATCTGGTGGGGTAATGAACATGGCTACAAAAAAACATCCCACAATGATAAAACGTCTTTTTTCAGCAAGACTTTTTGTATTTACCACACCTATTAAAATCAATAGAAGCGTCGCGATTGGAATTTCAAAAGTCACACCAAAAACTAAAAATAACTTTAAGCAAAAGCTTAGGTAGCTATTAATATCCGTCATAGGTGCTACCGTTTCAGGCGATACACTAATAAAGAAATGTAAAATTGCAGGAAGTGTAATGTAATATGCAAAAGCAACGCCAGCATAGAACAAAACAATGCTACCAATAAGTAACGGAAGTGCTAAATGACGTTCTTTTTGATATAACGCTGGGCGGACAAAAGTCCAGATTTCATAAAGAATAAATGGCATTGCCAGCACAAGTGCGACAAATAAATTGAGCTTAAAAGGCGCCATAAAGGTTGCAGTTACATCTGTTGCAATCATTGAAGATGATGCAGGAAGTTGCAGCCTTAAAGGTTCCGATAATAATTGGTAAGTATTATTTCGAAAGGGTAATAAGCAAAAGAATAAAAATAATGTTACCCCGACAATTCTAAATAAATGACGTCTTAAAACGACCAAATGGTTCATGATTGGCATTTGGTCTAAATTTTCTTGCGTATTTACAGTCGTTGAAGGCAGTTGGTTCATACGGCAATCTTCAATTTAACGGGGGGTGTTTCTAAAGTGTCGCTTTGAGATGCCAAAGGTGTAAATTTGGCAAGAAAGGGCACTTCATAATGGCCCGATACAGGGGAGTACATCGCAGACTGAGATATCGTTTCAGCTACCTCAGTTTTTTCTGAGTTGTCTGAAGTAGACTGTTTTTGTATTTCTTCAAGTTGTTGTTGTACTTTGCGTTCTAGTGCTTCAATGCGGTTGAGTTCTTCTTGCATTTCTTTTCGAAATTCAGAAAGACGCAACTCTTGATCAATCTCATTTTGCAAATTGGTAATATAACGTTTTAGACGTACATACCAACGACCAGCAAAGCGTGCGGCTTCTGGAAGTTTATCCGGACCTAAAACTAAAATTGCAATAATTGCAAAACAGAGTAGCTCTGTCATTCCTACATCAAGCATGGTAGAAAACCTTTAGCTTTTCACTGATGTGCTGTCAGGGGTTTTGACTTGGGCATCAATTGTACGTGGAGTATTAAGAGCAGCAGCTTCGTCTTCTTCACGAACTGATTTTTTAAAGTCTTTTACTGCACCGCCTACGTCTTTACCGATATTTTTTAATTTAGATGTACCGAATAATAAAATAACGACAATTGCAAAAATAACAACGTGCCAAATAGATAAACCGGCCATGATCTTATACCTCTTTTCAGTTCGCTTTATATCAACAGGTTGCCATGACAACAATGTGACATTTATATGTCATTTTTAAGACAATAGCCGTTAGTCAAAATCTAAAAAGGTAGTTCTATAAAGGCTGTATTTGATTTTTATTTTAGAGATAGCTGAGAAAGGGAAGCTTAAATTACTTGAAAAGGAGAGTACATTTCATTTTGAAAAGGTGTAGCATAACAAACTGATTTTGATGGGTGAAAGGATAAAGCGTGGCGTTATTACTGCCAATATTGGCGTTTATCACTGGACTTTTACTTGCCCAGACTTCTATTTCAGAAACTTTAAAACCTATTCTTTCAGCATGGCTTGCACGCTTGCTTATTCCAGTTGTTATTATTTACAACATGGTATTTTATCAACCGGGTAGTTTGAGTTTAATGCTGTTTAGCTTTGGTTCAGCATTTATTATTTTCTTTGCTTATTTAGCTTTATTTAAAGACAGATTATTAGCACTTTGCGTAAGTTATACCAACATGGGCTGGCTCGGCTTTCCTTTTGCCATGGCTTTATTTGGCCCCCAAGCTACGGCACCTATTGTGGCGTTATATATTGGCATGTCTCTTTTTGGAAATGCATGGGCTGTTACGGCAGTCACTACTGCTCCACAAAGTAAGCTCAATATATTAAAAAAGGTTTTAACTTCTCCACCATGTATTTCGATCTTTTGCGCGCTTCTACTTAGACTTCTTGGTGCTCAACATATTGAACATCCAGCTATACATTGGATTTATGAGGTAGCTAAATTTGTAATGACTTTTGCTGGAATGTGTGTATTGGGAATGTGGCTGCGTCGTACACGTGTGCATTTAAAAGACTTAATCTACAGTACGAAAGCTCAAACATTTAAAGTGGTGTGTGGACTTATTCTTTGTGGACTAACGTATAGATTTCTACCGATTCCAAATATAAGTCAGCACATTGGAGTCATGTTTTTAATGTTCTGTCTGCCACCAGCAGCCAATATTGTAGCGCTAGAAACACATTACCAAGGAACAGGAAGATCTGCGGCTTATATCGCCTCAGGGACGATTGTGAGTTGTGTGTGTATTGCGATTTATGCGGTTTTTTTGCATTTTTATTTCTAAGGAAGATGGTTAGACCAGACGGCCTTTGAATAGTGGTTATATGCTTATTTTGTGTATGTAGGCAATATTTACTTTTGTTTCGTCAAAAGTAACAAAACCATTTGTCGAACTGACGACACATCCTGAGCGATTTCCGAAGCACTGCTTTGGGAATCTGCGCAAGGCAGTGACGTGGCGACATCCATGTCGCCTAGCACGATAGCAAATGGCTTTAAAGTTAAACTAAAACCGATATAAAGTTTTACTTCTGCAAGCTCTCTCTAAATAACTGCATCGCTTGTCCACGATGACTAATCTTATTCTTGTCTTCTTTAGATAGTTCAGCGCTAGAAACTTGTAGCTCAGGCAACCAGAATAGTGGGTCATAGCCAAAGCCATTTTCACCACGTAGCGCTTCTAAAATTTCGCCGTGCCAGATGCCTTGGAAAATTTGTGGCAAAGGATCTTCAGCATGCGTTACCAAAGCAAGTACACACACAAACATGCCTTCAATCACTTCACCATTCTTACGATATGGTAAAAGATCATTTAATAATTTTGCATTGTTAGCTGCATCATCACCATGTTCTCCAGCATAGCGTGCTGAGTAAATACCAGGTGCACCGCCTAAGACAGGAACACAAATGCCTGAGTCATCAGCCATCGCAGGTTTACCTGAAATTTTAGAGGCATGGCGAGCTTTAATAATGGCATTTTCAATAAAGCTTAAGCCATCTTCAATTGCATCAGGAATATTAAGGCGACCTTGAGGAATAATTTCTACAGGTAATTTAAGCTGTTCAAAAAGTTTTTCAAACTCTGCGACTTTACCTTTGTTATTGCTGGCAAGAACTAAACTGCCCTGATCAAACCAATGTGGGGTAGACATAATAAAACCAAACTTTATAGCTAATATCGAACGTGAGTTATGTTACGTGTTTTTTAAGAGGGGATATAGAGGGAAATAAATAGAATATAAAATGGCATGATCTAAACTAAAACCACTTTGTAGAGCATACAAGGTGGTTTTAGTCGAGTAAGGTTTTTTACGGATGAACCGTTATTATTGTGCTTGAATCCATTTGTCTGCACGGTCACGTGCTGTACGGATTTGTTCTTGAGTCAAGTTAGCTGCAAGAGCAGTTTTCTTACCTTCTGATAGGCTAATTACTTTATTGTCGAGCATGCCATCACGAGTTGAAAGCTCATACCACTGGTAAGCACCTACGTAGTTTTTCTTTTGCTCTTCCATCATCGCGAGGTTATAGCTTGCACGGTTATCACCATTGCTTGCCGCTTTCTCGAAGTATTTACGAGCCATTGACTCATCTTTTCTAACACCAATACCGTCGGCATACATACGGCCTACGTTTAATTGTGCTGGCGATAAACCTTGATCAGCTGCTGCTTTAAACCATGTGAAAGCTTGTTTTTCATCTTTTTCTACATCTTTACCATATTGGTAGTGCGTACCAAGGTAAAATTGTGCGCCTGCTTGACCAGCTTTTGCAGCTTTCTGAAGGTCATTAACCCCCATTGTTGAAAAGCGTGCAGCCTGACTCGCAACCGATTGTGGCTGGGCGATATAATCTGCATGAGCCTGCATACTTAGCAGTCCTGCAAATAGTGTGCTAAATAATGTCTTTTTCATAGTGCACTCACTCGATAAATAGCGACTTCACCAAACAAATTAGGAACATGTTTGCTTAACAGGCTTCCCTGCTGATTTCCATTGACGGCGAGTCGATTAATAATTTGTATCTGATTTTCCGCACAAAGTGCTTCGAAATCTTTAAATGTACATAAATGAATATTGGGGGTGTTATACCACATATATGGTAGAGCATCCGATACAGGCATCATACCTTTTAATGCAAGAAAAGAACGAGTCTTCCAATGCGCAAAGTTTGGAAAAGTAATAATTGCCTGTTTACCCACACGCACCATGTCTCTTAATAAAACATCCGGTGCATCTACAGCTTGCAAAGCCTGTGCCATAACCACATAGTCAAAAGACTGGTCAGCAAAACGGCTCAAACCGAGATTCAAATCTTGTTGAATAATATTTAACCCGCGACTGACGGCAATTGCAATCTTTTCTTGATCAATTTCTAAACCATAAGCACGAATTTGATGCTTTTGGCTCATATGAGCGAGTAATTCACCATCACCACATCCCAAATCGAGTACGCTTGAGCCTGGTTTAATCCACTTTTCTGCCAGTTGTTGATCAATACGCATTAGCTTGCCTCCAGTGACGTCGATTTTAAGAGTTCTTCACCGCCTAAGAAAGCGCGCATTGTTTTTACATACAATGGAATCGGGAATAAGAACGAGTCATGTCCTTGTTCCGCATCAATATCGAGGTAACTTACTGGCTTATGATTGGTAATGAGTGCATCAACAATCTCTTGAGAGCGACTTGGTGTAAAACGCCAGTCTGTTGTAAAAGAAACAATCAGGAACTGACATTTTGTTTTACCCATCGCGTTTGTTAATGAGTGGTTGTATTCACGTGATGGATCAAAATAATCCAATGCTTTGGTCATAATGAGATAAGTATTGGCATCAAAGTTACGGCTAAACTGTTCGCCTTGGTAACGAAGGTAGCTTTCAACCTGAAACTCGACATCAAAACCGTACATAAATTTGCCTGATTTTAAATCACGACCAAATTTTTGTTTCATGGCTTCTTCTGAAAGATAGGTAATATGACCTACCATGCGAGCCAAAATCAGGCCGCGTTTCGGGTAGCTATCATTTTCTAAATAACGACCATGATGGAAGTCCGGATCAGACAAGATTGACTGGCGAGCAACCTCATTAAAGGCAATATTTTGTGCTGAAAGCTTTGGCGCACTGGCAATGATGACACATTTTTGTAAGCGGTCAGGATAGTCAACCGACCATTGTAGTGCCTGCATGCCCCCTAAAGAGCCACCAATAACGGCATACCAAATATTTACACCCAACCGGTCAGAAAGCATGGCTTGAGTTTTTACCCAGTCACGTACCGTTACTAATGGGAAATCTGGTCCATAAGGGCGATTATCATTTTCAGGATTTGGTGACGTTGGGCCAGTTGAGCCGCTACATCCGCCAATATTATTGAGTGAAACTACAAAGAACTTATTCGTGTCGATTGCTTTACCCGGGCCAATACAGCCATCCCACCATCCAGCTTTTTTATCATCTTCATGGTGATAACCCGCTGCATGATGATGTCCGGAAAGAGCATGACAGATTAAAATGGCATTTGATTTATCTGCATTTAAAGTGCCGTAAGTTTCAACCATTAATTCAAAACGTGGCAAAACACGCCCACATTCAAGATGTAATGGTTCTTCAAATTGGAACTTTTGCGGAGTGACTAACCCCACTGAATCAGCTGGAAAAGACACGGGAACATTTCGCCTTTTAAATCTTTCAGGAATAAAAAGAAAGGATACCAAGCTAGGTATCCTTTCCAAAGTCTTTTTTTTAATTAAACAGCGGCGGCAACAACCTGATCTGTACTTAAAACGCCTTGATCAATCAATCGGTTAGTACATGCAATAATTGCTTCAATTGATGAGGTGACTGTATTGTCATGAACACCTGCACCAAATGAGCCTTTACCAGTACCTTTCACTTGAAGTTCAATCAAGGTTAACGCTTTCGCATTTGCACCTGAACTAATACTGCGTTCTTCATAGTTCAACACGTCAATTGGTAACTGAAGCGCATTTAAGAATGCAGAAATCGGTCCGTTACCTTCACCACGAAGTTGTTGTGTTTCACCTTCGACAACAACATCAAGTTCGATGATTTGAGTACCATTAATGTCAGATAATCTGTAGTTTTTGACTGTGTAATGATGGTTTTTCACATCAACATACGTGTCTTTAAATAAGGTCCAGATTTCTTTTGCGTTAATTTCTGTACCATTATCATCAGCATATTGTTGAACAACCTGACTGAACTCGATTTGTAAACGGCGAGGCAACACAACGTTGTAGTTCGCTTCTAATAAGTAAGCGATACCGCCTTTACCAGACTGACTATTTACACGAATAACTGCATCGTAGTCGCGGCCCAAATCTTTCGGGTCGATTGGCAAGTAAGGCATATCCCAGATTTCTTCGTTTTTCTGGTACTCAAAGCCTTTTTTGATTGCATCCTGATGTGAACCAGAGAATGCAGTAAATACCAAGTCGCCTGCATATGGATGGCGAGGGTGTACCGGTAAGCCAGTACATTCTTCAACCGTTGCAATCACTTCATTAATGTTAGAGAAATCTAACTCTGGCGCTACACCTTGGGTGTACATGTTCAACGCAATCGCTGCAACGTCAACGTTACCTGTACGTTCGCCATTACCGAACACACAACCCTCAACACGGTCAGCACCTGCCATAATTGCAAGTTCTGATGCAGCAATACCACAGCCGCGGTCATTGTGGCAGTGAACAGAAATGATTACACCATCACGACGTGCCAAATTACGATGCATCCATTCAATTTGGTCTGCATAAACATTTGGCGTAGAAACTTCTACAGTCGCAGGTAAGTTTAAAATCACTTTATGGTCAGGACGTGCATCCCAAATTTCTGTGACAGCATCACAGACATCTTTAGCGACTTCTAATTCAGTTGCAGAGAAACACTCTGGGCTGTACTGGAAAATCCAGTCAGTTTGAGGATATTGCGCAGCATATTCTTTAACTTTTTGAGCAGCATTAATTGCTAATTGTTTTGCACCATTAACGTCTACATTCAACACCTTTTGACGGAAGGTTGGAGAGTTAGAGTTATAAATATGCACAATTGCACGTTTAGCACCTGCCAATGATTCAAATGTACGTTCAATTAAATGATCACGTGCTTGAACCAAAACCTCAATGTATACGTCATCAGGAATGTGATTTTCTTCAATCAACAAGCGCGTAAAGTCGAAGTCGATTTGAGATGCAGAAGGGAAGCCGATTTCAATATGTTTGAAACCGATTTTTACAAGCATTTTGAACATTTTGAATTTTTGTTCCATGTCCATTGGTTCAAAAATTGCTTGGTTACCATCACGTAAATCGGTGCTCATCCAGATTGGCGCTTTTGTAATTTCGTTATTTGGCCATTGGCGATCTGGTAAATCCACTCGTTGGTACATACGGCGGTATTTTTTGCTTGGGTCAGCCAACATCATGAGAAAACTCCTTGTCTCGTAGCGTAGTTGCTCTGGATATATTTAAAAGGCAACGTCTCTACAGTTATATATGGTATCTAATTAAGAAAAATTAAAGGGAATTTCAAAGTGCTGCTTTAGAAAGCAGACAAAATTTTTATACGCGCGCTTGGCGCAGCATCAGGAGTTGCGGATGATGTCTTGCTTGAGTAGGCTGGGCAAACAAGTAATTCGTTTTCATCTCTAGACCGTGAAATAATAAGTTTGATGGTTTGCTGGTAATCTTGATATTTAGATATATCACATCTAAACAACGATTACACCTTGTGCAAAATTCTTATAGTAATTTTAATCTTAGAAATTAGGAAATAATTTTCTAATTTTGCGCAGTTTTATGTTTTTGAGAAAATAATTTTCATATTTTTGCCATATTAAGGTAAAAGAAATTACATGATCTCAATAAGGCAAAAATAAATGTAGTTATAACTCTGCCCACTTTCGCATTAAATTATGGTAAATATTAGTGAGCTTAATCACTTCGCTATGGTTATCACCCAACTGTATTCTAAGGTTTTGTACAGTTTGATCTAAATTAAAGAGCATGTGACGTTCAGCTTCATCACGCACCATACTTTGTACCCAGAAAAAAGAAGCGATACGACAGCCAGCAGTAATCGCAGTCACTTCATGCAAACTAGTAGATGGATATAAAATCATATCTCCTGCTGGTAGCTTTACTTCGTGATAGCCATAAGTATCTTCTACGACAAGATCACCACCTTCATATTCATCAGGTTCACTTAAAAATAAAGTGCATGACAAATCAGTTCTAAGTCGCTCATTCGTACCCCGTATGCGACGAATAGAATTATCTACATGAAAACCAAAAGATTCCTGATTTTCATAACGATTAAAAAGTGGAGGGATGATATCAAGTGGAATTGCGGCAGATAAAAATAATGGGTGCTTGCCTAGTGCTTCAAGAATAATATTACTGAGATGATGGGTGAGTGGATGATCTTCAGGTAATTGCTGGTTGTGTTTTACAGTTGCAGAGAGTGTACCAGCGGTTACTTTGCCATTGACCCATTCAATCTTATCCATTTCATCACGAAAATATTGGACCTGTTCTTTACTCAATACGTTAGGAATATGGTGGATCACGGTGATACCTGCGAGTAATAATAGTAGAAAATTAAAATAGCCTCTAACAATAGAGGCTATTTTATATCAGAACCCATAAAAATATTATGGGATTCTAAGTTAACTTAGTATTTAAAGTTAATCGCTAGCACGGCACTACGACCTTCTGCTTCGGTTACATAATGTGAAGCATAAGCTTTTGGGAAGTAACGCTTATCAGATAAGTTGTTTAGGTTAAGCTGTAAATTAACATTTTTATTTACGTCATAACGAGCCATGGCATCGTAACGAACATAGCCTGGAACATATTTGGTATTTGCAGCATCACCATATACTTTATCCATAGCAACTGCACCACCGCCTAAGGTAAGTTGTGGTAATACTTTATAAGTTGTCCAAAGAGTTGCTGAGTTTTTAGCTACATTTTGTACTTGATTGCCGTTTGTTGGGCTTGGAACATAGTTGCCGTTACTATCTTTAGCATATCCACCGTCAACGATTTCACTATCTAAATACGTGTAACCAGCAGAGACTGCCCACTTTTCAGTAATGTTACCATTTGCACCTAGTTCAATACCGTCAACACGTGTTTCACCAATATTTCTTGTAAAACCGTCTGTGCCTAAAGCACGAGTATTGGTTTTTTCAGTACGGAAGATCGCAGCAGTTAAGTTTAAACGGTCATTTAATACATCCCATTTAGTACCTAACTCATAAGTTTTAACTTCTTCTGGCTTAAGATTGTTAATCGCTCTTGCTTGTTCATCGGTTGTGTTACGACCTGGAACACTAATTCCTTCTGAACCATCACCAGCATCTACGCCTACAGGGTTAGCTGAAGTTGCATAGCTCAAATAGATAGAGCCATTCTCAACAGGTTTAAATGTCACACCTGCTTGATAGTTAAAGAAGTCATTGCTTGAACTGTATTTTGTACCAGCTTTGATGAGTGATGTACCTGAACCTGAGTCCTTATTATATTTGACATCAGTATCAAATTTGTCCCAACGTACACCAAGATCAATTAACCATTGAGGTGTAATTTCAATATTGTTTAATGCGTAAATTGACTGGGTCTTAGACGTAATATTGGTAACATTTGGATTTGCTTGTACATGCCCCAACCATGGATCATTTGGATTAGGGTTGTTTAGGTCAGTACACCAGCCATTTGAGTTAGGCAATGAACAAGCATTATTTGCACCACTACCACCAATTTTTGAAGTATTTGGATCAGTTACGATGTTTGTGCCGCGATCTGAATCTTGCTTGCTATATTCAGCACCAATATTAAATTTATGCTTAAGCGAACCTGTATCGAACTTACCTTTTAATGATAACTGGTCAGTAAAACTGCTCGTATCGGTAATATTTGTGTTTACACGACGCCAAACCTTACCATTTACGATATTACCTTGACTGTCATCTGGTTGAGTCCACAAATAATTATTTTTAGACTTACCATAAACAGCAGTATTGCTAAGCGTCAAATCATCAGTTAGATCATGCTCAAGCTTAAGTGTGCCAATCTGGTTTTCTTGTTTTTGAAAATCACGATTTTTCCAACCGTAATAAGCACCTTGCTTAACATCCACTGGTTTACCAGCCGTTGCTTTTTTCACTGCGTCATATTGGTAAGGGATACCTGAGTCAGGTGTATCATCAGTTTTTAAATAGTAATAACTGAGTGTTCCACGAGTAGCACTATCCAAGCCGAAACTAATACTTGGTGCGATACCAGCACGTTTATATTCCGCACCATTACTTTGTCCAGCTTTGTCATTTTGATGACCCATCACTACAACGCGGGCAGCAACTCCATTACCAAAATCTTTATTGCCATCTAAAGTGACACGAGCGTAGTTATCTGTGCCTCCGGCAACAGAACCTTCAAGTGAATCGCCTTTTTTAGCGACTTTAGTAATCAGGTTAATGCTACCGCCTGAAGTACCTGCACCACCCAAAGCAGATGCAGAACCTTTAATGACTTCAACTTGGTCGACAGCAAACATTTCACGGTTTTGAGAAGTTGCATTACGAACGCCATCTACATACATCGAACTTTCTGAATTGTAGCCGCGAATGAAAGGACGGTCACCATTTGGGTTGCCACCTTCACCTGCACCTAAAGTAATGCCAGGAACTGTACGTAATGCATCTGCTAAAGTTGTTACTTTCGTATCTTCAATAAGTTGTTTTGAAATAACTGAAACTGATTTTGGAGTATCTAAAAGGGGAGCTACGAATTTAGAGTTTGCTGACTGATCTACTTTTAAAGATTCTTCTTGAGTCGCTTGAGCATGAATCGTTGGTAATTGTGAAATTGCTTCTTGTGCCATGGCTGTTGTTGCGATCATTGATAACGATGAAGCTATCGCAGATGAAACAATTTTTTTACGTGTTCTAATCAAAGACATGACTTCAGGACTCTAAAACTAAAAGGTTATGCGAATAATAATAATTCTTATTTATATGTACAGTTTGTGTTAATTGGATTTGCCAATTGAATTGTGAAGATAAAGTGAATGATTGAATGGGTAATTGTACTTTTATGTAGCTAATCTACTGATTCTTAGTAAGTGTTTATAAAAGCGATTAAATTTGGATTTTGATTGTAATTTTAGATTTATGAAGAATAACTAAAAAATTAGTTTTACTTAAGGCTTTATGAAAAATATTTAAAGAATCATAAAATTACTGTGAAATTTACGAGAATAACGACCTTAACTTAAATGAAGTGGTCGGTTAATTTTGTATATCTGGAAAGTTGTCATATAATACAGCACTTTTAAAAAAACTGTTCCTACTCACTAATTTTTATCGAGGAAGCCATGCAAGTAACGACTGAAGCGGTTTCGGGCGTTGCCCGTCGTTTAAATGTTTCTGTACCGACGAGCCGTATTAACGAGCAATTTGAAGCTCGTTTGAAACGCACTGCCAAAACTGTGAAGATCAACGGCTTCCGTCCAGGTAAAGTGCCTGAAAACGTTGTTCGCCGCGAATACGGTGCGGGCATTTATCAAGAAGTTGTAAATGACATCATTCGTGATAGCGTTTTTGAAGCAATTCAACAAGAAAAAATCAATGCGGTAGGTATGCCGAACATTGATAAAGTTGAACATAAAGAAGATGCTTTAGTTTTTGAAGCGACTGTAGAAGTTTATCCAGAAGTTGCAGTACAAGCATTCGACGGTTTAGAAGTTGAACGTAAAACAGCTGAAATTAAAGATGCTGACGTTGATGCTATGATCGAAAACTTGCAAAAGCAACGTCAAACTTGGGCTGTTACCAAGGGCATGGCGAAAAAAGACATGCAAGTGACTTTTGACTTTGAAGGCACTATCGACGGTGAAAAGTTTGAAGGCGGTTCTGCTGAAGACTTTAAACTCGTATTAGGCGCAGGTCGTATGATTCCTGGCTTTGAAGACGGCATCGTTGGCATGAAAGCTGGTGAAGAGAAAGTAATTGATGTTACTTTCCCTGAAGACTACCAAGCTGAAAACTTGGCTGGTAAAGCTGCTCAATTCAAAATCACTGTGAAGCAAGTTGAAAAATCAAAACTTCCAGAAATTGATGCTGAATTCTTGAAAATCTTCGGTGTAACTGAAGAAGAAGGCGTTGAGAAATTAAAAGCTGACGTTCGCAAGAATATGGAACGTGAAGTTCGCAATGGTTTACGTAACCAAGTTAAACAAGCTGCTTTTGATGCACTTGTTGCTGCGAACGAAGTTGAAGTTCCAACTGCAATGGTTGCTCAAGAAATTGACCGTCAACGTCAACAAATGGTTCAACAGTTCACTCAACAGTTCGGTGGTGCAGGCGCGCAATCTTTTGACAAGAGCATGCTTCCTGACGAATTGTTCAAAGAGCAAGCAGAACGTTCTGTTAAGCTTGGTGTATTAGTGAGCAAAGTTTTAGCTGACGCTAAACTTGAAGTTGATCAAACTCGCGTTGATGCTTACATTGACGACATGGCTTCTTCTTACGAAGATCCAACTGAAGTGATTGAATACTTCAAAAATGATGCTCAACAACGTGCTCAAATTGAAGCTGTTGTATTAGAAGATCAAGTTGTTGATCACATCTTAGCTGCAGCTAAAGTGACTGACAAACCTGTATCTTATGATGATTTGTTAAAAGAACAACAAGCTCGCCGTATGGGCTAATCTTTTAAGAAGTCAGAAAAAGGCGCTTTAGGCGCCTTTTTCGTTTTTCAATATGTGGTTAATTTGAGTGCGACATTAAGTACTTAGGTATAAATAATATAATATTTCAGTGCGAACCTTTTGCAATTTGAGAAATTATCCCGCATATTGTTGCCATAGGTTAAGTCACAAAAAATTTAGGAATAAATAACGTATGTATGTTCCAACAATTGAAAATGCTTTAGTTCCTGTTGTGGTTGAACAATCTTCTCGCGGCGAACGTTCTTTTGATATTTATTCACGACTTTTACGTGAGCGCGTCATTTTTTTAACAGGTGAAGTTGAAGACAACATGGCAAATCTAATTGTTGCCCAAATGTTGTTTTTAGAAGCTGAAAACCCTGATAAAGATATCCACCTTTATATCAATTCTCCAGGTGGTTCTGTGACAGCGGGCATGGCTATTTATGACACGATGCAGTTTATTAAACCTGATGTCGTAACATATTGTATGGGCCAAGCTGCTTCAATGGGTGCATTCTTGTTAAATGCTGGTGCTAAAGGCAAACGTTATTGTCTAGAAAATGCTCGTGTCATGATTCACCAACCATTGGGTGGTTTCCGCGGTCAAGCATCGGATATTGAAATTCATGCGCGTGAAATTCTATTTATTAAAGAACGTTTAAACCGCTTAATGGCAGAGCACAGTGGTCAAGACTACGAAACAGTTGCTCGTGATACCGACCGTGATAACTTTATGACAGCCCAGTCTGCTAAAGAATATGGTTTAGTTGATCAGGTGTTAAGTAAGCGTCCATAAGGACCTTCTTATATAAATAACTTGAGATGTTGAAAAAGATCTCCATTTAGTTATTTATGCAGTGCATCTTGCCCTAATATTTAAGATTCTATTTGTGGAGTGAATATGTCCGAACATCCTCAAGGACAAAAACATTGTTCATTTTGCGGTAAAACGCAGTCTGAAGTCGGGAAACTGATTGCAGGTGAGGACGCATATATTTGTAATGAATGTGTGGATGTCTGCTTAGACCTTGTACAAACCAGCCAACAGGTTGAAGCAGGGGACTGGGCGAGTAAGGCATTGCCAAAACCACATGAAATACGTGCTGCGCTTGATCAATATGTAATTGGTCAAGATCTTGCCAAAAAGACGTTATCTGTTGCGGTTTATAACCATTATAAACGCCTAAAAGTTGGTCATAATGGCCATGTGTCTAAAGAAGTAGAAATTGCTAAAAGTAACATTCTACTGATTGGACCTACAGGTTCGGGTAAAACTTTACTTGCGCAAACATTGGCTCGCCTTTTAGACGTTCCATTTGCAATGGCAGATGCAACGACATTAACCGAAGCTGGTTATGTGGGCGAAGATGTTGAAAATATTGTACAAAAGCTTTTGCAAAAAGCGGACTACGATGTAGAGAAAGCTCAGAAGGGCATTATCTATATTGACGAAATTGACAAGATTACTCGTAAATCTGAAAACCCGTCAATTACGCGTGATGTGTCTGGTGAAGGCGTACAGCAAGCATTGTTAAAAATGATTGAAGGTACAGTGGCTTCTATTCCTCCGCAAGGTGGACGTAAGCATCCGCAGCAAGAATTTATCCAAATTGACACCTCGAATATTTTGTTTATTTGTGGTGGTGCATTTTCTGGTTTGGAAAAAATTGTACAGCAGCGTCAAGAGAAAGGCGGTATTGGTTTTACAGCTGATGTTAAAAACAAAGATGAAACCAAAAAACTTGCTGAATTGTTCCGTCAGGTTGAGCCAACCGACTTAGTGAAATTTGGTTTAATTCCAGAATTCATTGGTCGTTTACCAGTGATTGCGACACTTGAAGAGTTGGATGAAGAAGCATTAATGCAAATTTTGACTGAGCCAAAAAATGCATTAACTCGCCAGTATCAATATCTTTTCACTATGGAAAATGTTGATCTGATTTTTGAAGATTCTGCATTACGTGCAATTGCGAAGAAAGCACTTGAGCGTAATACGGGTGCGCGTGGTTTACGTTCTATTATGGAAAACGTACTGCTTGAAACTATGTACGATTTACCTAGTCGTACTGACGTTGGGACAGTCATTATTAATGAAGCAGTTATTAATGGTGAAGCAGAACCTGTTTATAAAGCAGAGCGTCAACCTAAAGAAGCTGCAACGCATGAAAGTGTTGCTAAGGCAGATTTAAAGGTTATTGATTCGAAGTCTGCATAGAGATTTCATTCATCTAAAAAGCATGAATCGCGCGAGTGATTCATGCTTTTTTTGTTTTCAATTTATGTGCGCGGTGTTAATCTTAAAAATACAAAATACGCATAGTTTTGCGTTGTAAAAAATAAATCAAAAACAAAACGCTTTGAGGGATGCCATGCGTTATTTAATCGTATCTTTGTGCTGTGCCGGATTGTTTGTGGGCTGTCAAAGCTCATCTCATTTAGAAAAAAATACGGGTGAATTGACTGCAACTTTACCTAAAGTTGATGTTGAAAAAGAACCCGGACTATTAGACCAATATCACGTAGGTGGTTTTGCCGTGGGTGGTTGGGTTAATCAAAAATTGGGTCAGACATTTGTTCCGATCAAACCACAAAATGCACAAGCTGCTGTCGTTTATCTCTATCGACCAGATACAAAATGGAATCGTCAGGAAATTGCTGCGATTAACCTGTTTGTAAATGGCAAGCGAATTCCGAGCCTGCTACATAACCATTATTATTGGATTGAATTGCCAGCAGGGACTTATCGCCTTTCTGCAAGTCGACCTTTATTGGGTATTCATTTTCAAGAGCCAAAATATATGGATATAACTGTTGAGGCAGGAACGTCTTATTATTTGAAATATGATGAAGAAAATAAAATGGACCGAGGTGAACACACTGGCCCATTTATGTTAATGCAAGATAATATTGGCCGTAGAGAGATAGCATTTACCGAGTTGAAATCTTCAAGCTACAACTTTGTAGCAGAAGATGCGTCAGGTAAGATTCGACATAAACCACAAGAATTAAAACCTGCCAAATATGATGAAAAGTCAGATGTACATCTGATTAAGCCTTTTAAATTATGGAATCCTTTAACTTGGTAATGACCTGTCAAAGATAAAGAAAAGTTAAGACTTTTCTTTATCTTTCATTAATGGGGCAATAATTTTAAGCATCTCTTCTTGCATATGATCTCTTGCTTTAGGGTCATTAAAGGTCTGTTGTCCTAACTCCATCATATATTCTGAAATTTGCCCCATAATCTGCACGTTTTTACGCGTAATCGATTGGCCTTCTGGGGTTTTTAAAAACTTCAGATTCGCCTGGATCTCTTCTTCAGAATATGTCTTTAAGTAAATATCTTGTAAGGCTTGTGTAGTTTTAGGATTGCTGATGAGTTGGTTACTTGAATCTTTCAATAGTAACCCAAGCTTTTTCGCAGCTTCTTTTTCTTTTGGACCTAAAGTTTTGATGCCTGTGATATTACCAATGATCTGTTCTGCTTGTTGATCATAGTAAGGCGTTAATTCATTAATTGATTCTTTAAGCAAGAAATCAATTTGGCTCATTTGCATGAGTTCTTTTACTGAACTTAATTTGGCAGGAGAGGCAAATAAGCTTGTGGTGATGCAGCTTAGGCAGAGGCTAATTGAAAGATTTTTAAGAATAGGGCGAATAGTCATGAAATGACCTATATTCAATATATGGCGAGAGAGTGCATTTATTAATAGCACAGATTGAAGAAGTAATTGTTACAATTCTTTTCAGATTTTAAAATAAAAAAAGAATGCATAAAAAAAGCACCGGATTCGGTGCTTTTCTTGATTAGCCTGCCGCAGCGTCGACTACTGGAATTTTTCCAATTTTCGCTTGCCAGATTTTTGGAGCAATTGCATGAATTGATGTACCGTTTACATCAACTGCAACAGAAACAGGCATATCTTCAACTACGAATTTGTAGATTGCTTCCATACCTAAGTCTGCAAATGCAACAACTTCAGCTTCGCGAACAGCTTTAGATACAAGATAAGCTGCACCACCAACTGCCATTAAGTAAGTTGCTTTATTGTCTTTGATTGCTTCAATTGCTGTAGGACCACGATCAGCTTTACCGATCATACCGAATAGACCAGTATGCTCTAATACTTTACGTGTGAATTTATCCATACGTGTTGCAGTTGTAGGACCAGCAGGACCAACGACTTCGTCACCCACTGGATCAACAGGACCAACGTAGTAAATAAACTTACCTTTAAGATCAACTGGTAATTCTTCACCGTTGTCGATCATTTCAACCATACGTTTGTGAGCAGCATCACGACCTGTATACATTGTTCCGCTAAGAAGTAATGTATCACCCGGTTTCCAAGAATCCATTTCTGCTTGAGTAATGGTATCGAGGTTTACGCGTTTAGATTTTGAAGAATCCCAAGTTACAGATGGGTAGTCTTCAAGTTTTGGTGCCTGAATATGAGCTACACCAGAACCATCAAGCTGGAAGTGAGCGTGACGGGTAGCAGCACAGTTAGGAATCATACCTACTGGTTTACCAGCAGCATGACATGGGTAATCTTTAACTTTAATATCAAGAACAGTGGTTAAACCGCCAAGACCTTGTGCACCAATACCAAGTGCGTTTACTTTTTCAAAGATTTCGAGACGAAGTTCTTCGATTTTGTTTTCTGGCCCACGGCGAAGTAATTCGTCCATGTTGATTTCTTCCATGAGCGCTTCTTTAGCAAGCATCATGGCTTTTTCAGCAGTACCGCCAATACCAATACCAAGCATACCTGGAGGACACCAGCCTGCACCCATTGTTGGTACAGTTTTAAGTACCCAATCAACAATCGAGTCAGATGGGTTAAGCATCGCAAGTTTAGATTTGTTTTCTGAACCGCCACCTTTAGCAGCAACAGTAATATCTACTTTGTTACCTGGAACGAGTTTGTAGTGAATTACAGCAGGAGTATTATCTTTTGTATTTTTACGACCAAATGCAGGGTCAGCAAGTACAGATGCACGAAGAACGTTGCTATTTTCAAGGTAACCTTGGCGAACACCTTCATTTACTGCATCGTCTAAGCTCATTGTTAAATCAAATTTAACATCTAAGCCCACTTCAAGGAAAACGTTAACAATACCAGTATCTTGGCAAATTGGACGATGACCTTCCGCACACATGCGAGAGTTAATTAGAATCTGTGCAATTGCATCCTTTGCAGCTTGGTTTTCTTCGCGATCATAAGCACGGCTCATCGCTTGGATAAAGTCTTGCGGGTGATAGTACGAAATAAACTGTAGGGCGTCCTTGATCGATGTAATCAAGTCATCTTGTTTGATAATCGTTGTCATACCAGAAAATCTCTTGAGCGGGCTGTTAGCTAGCGGGCTAAATTATATGACAAAAATACAGTGTTGTGGGAGATTGGTTGATCTTTTGACCGAAAGTCGCATAAGAAGATTTGAAGTGATTTAAAAGCCAGAAATCGGAAAATTATTTATTTTTGAGTGACTAAAATAAAAAAAGCCATTTGAGCGGACATCAAATGGCGAGAGGTAGAACTGGATAAAATTATATTAATTATTTGGCAGCTGCTTGCTGCTCGGCTTGAATTGCTGTTAACGCAATAGTAAAGACGATGTCATCTACTAATGCTCCACGAGACAAGTCATTAACTGGCTTGTTTAGACCTTGCAGCATTGGCCCAACGCTCACGACATTGGCAGCACGTTGTACCGCTTTGTAAGTCGTATTACCCGTATTTAAATCTGGGAAAATAAATACATTTGCACGACCAGCAACACGTGAGTCTGGTGCTTTTTGACGTCCCACACTTTCAACTGAAGCAGCATCGTATTGAAGTGGACCATCAATCAGTAAGTCAGGGCGGCGTTGCTGAGCAATTTGAGTTGCTTGCTGTACCTTCTCAACATCTGCACCTGTTCCAGAAGTACCGGTTGAGTAGCTGATCATGGCAATACGTGGGTCAATTCCAAAAGCTTTAGCCGAGTCAGCAGACTGAATCGCAATTTCAGCCAGTTGTTCGGCTGTCGGGTCTGGGTTAATCGCACAGTCGCCATACACATAAACTTCATCTGGCAAAAGCATAAAGAAGATGGATGAAACCAGTGAATAATCTGGAGCCGTTTTGATGAGCTGGAATGCTGGGCGGACCGTATTTGCTGTGGTGTGTACTGCACCGGAAACTAGGCCATCTACTTCGTCTAAAGCCAACATCATGGTTCCAAGCACTACGGTATCCTGGAGCTGTTCTTTCGCTTGAAGTTCGTTGAGCTTCCCTTTACGGAGTTCAACCATTGGTGCAACGTATTGATCGCGAATACTGTCAGGGTCGACAATTGCCAATCCGGCAGGTAATTCAATACCACGTGCTTTTGCAACATCTTGTACCGCATCTGGTTTAGCCAGCAAAATACAGTCAGCAATACCACGTGCCTGACAAATTGCCGCAGCTTGAATGGTGCGTGGCTCATCACCTTCAGGTAGTACAATTCGTTTTTTCGCTGCAATCGATTTTTGCACCAGTTCATGACGAAAAGCCGATGGCGACAGGCGAGGAGTAGCTGCATTGTTGCTGTGCTGTTTAAGCCATTCGACATCAATATGACTTGAAACAAAACGAGTCACTTGTTCCGCACGTTCAGTATCATCGACGGGAATTTCATTACCAAAGTCAGATAAACGCTGAGCAGTTTCTAATGTATTGAGACGTGTATGTAAAATCGGTAAGCCTTGCTTGATCGCATTTTGGCAAAACTCTAAAAGCTCAGGTGCTGGTGCTTCTCTTTCGGTAAGTACCAAACCTGCCAGAGGAATACCATTACTGGTCGCCAAACTACTTGCCAGTAATACGTCGGTACGTTCAGATGCACTAATAATCAATTCACCTGCAATAAACTTATTCAGTTCATATTCAATGCTTGAAGCGATTAAACTCGAATGCAAAATACGACGTGTTTTAGCTTCACCTTGATGTACCCATTGCCCATCAATGACATTCGCAATATCAAGTGTTCTTGGTACGCTTAGCGTGTTACTAAATGGAACTAGTCCAATAATTGGTAAATCGCTAGAGCCAAAATAACGATTATATTTTTGCAGTTCGGTCGTAAATTTTGCGATTTCTTCAGTCGGTCGTAACGATGGATCAAACGCAACAGGAATTTGTGCTGTTTCTTCGGTTAATCCACGGGTACGCATGAAAAGTACACCCGCAGTACGATTTGAAGCTGCTCCGCCAAATTGACGTAAATGAGCATCTACTTTTTCTGCGGCTTTTTTCGGATTTTGAATATCTGCTGTACTGACCAAGACGACTTCTGCATCAAGTGCTTGTGCAAGACTTGCGTTGAGTTCACTGGCAAAGTGGTCTTGTCCGTTAGGTAATAAGCCTTCCACAATAATAACATCGTGGTCTGCTGCAACACTACGGTGAAGGCTAACAGCTTCTTCAAGTAATTCATCTAATTCCCCAGCGGCAATAAGCTGAGTTAATTTTTCATGCGAAATAGATTGAACTGTTTTACTTTGAAATAAATGACCGAATAATGAAGTGGTTCGATCAAGATGCTCTTGGTCTTCTTGAGAAAATGGTTTTAAAAAGCCAGCTTTAATCCCGTTGCAATCAAGTGCGTAAATCATGCCTAAACAGGCAGAGGTTAAGCCAACCCCTTCGCCTGTAGGAATCAATAAAATTGTATTCATATAAACCTATAAATAAATATCGAGTTTTCGCTGAGCTCTAATTAAGCAAGGCTTGCTACAGATGCTGTATTTTCTGCCGCTTCAACAACTTGACGAGTTTCTTTGGCAATACGACCTTCTTCATCTGTTGGAATGACCCAAATTTGTGGTCCTGTTCCATTGTCGATTCGCCCTTCAGTGCCACGCTTTAAGTTGTTGTTTTGATCTTTATCAAGCTGCAAACCAAAATGAGGTAGATAAGCTAAGGTTTTTTCACGAATATAAGCTGAGTTTTCGCCAATACCGCCTGTGAAAATTAAGCCGTCTAAAGTTGGTAAGCCACAGCTTAATGCAGCAAGTGATTTAGCAAGACGGTAACTAAACACTTCAATAGCAAGACAAGCATCTTCATTGCCATTTTCAGCAGCTTCAATCACTGTACGCATGTCATTAGACAGTTGAGATAAGCCTAGTAAGCCACTTTCGTTATTTAAAACTTTATCAATTTTTGCTAAATCCCAACCGAGGTTTTTCGCAAGGAAGCTATGTAAACTTGGGTCAACGTCACCACTACGGGTTCCCATTACCACACCTTCAAGTGGAGTGAGGCCCATAGACGTATCAACACTTTGTCCATTCCATACTGCGCAAGTTGAACTGCCGTTTCCTAGATGGGCTGTTAACCATCCACCTTTTTTCAGGTTGCCTGCGAGTTCACTCGCTTTGTCAGAAACATAGGCGTGGCTTGTACCATGGAAGCCATAACGGCGAACGTTATGATCTGTAAATAAAAACTTAGGAATTGCATAACGGTAGGCATGCGGTGGCATGGTTTGATGGAATGCAGTGTCAAATACGGCAACTTGAGGTAATTCAGGAAATAGACGTACGGTTGCGTCAATACCAATTAAGTGTGCTGGGTTATGAAGCGGAGCCAAAGGCGTTGCTGCACGAATACGTTCAATAATTTCAGGAGTGAGTAATTCTGCTTTGGTTAAACTGCCGCCGTGTACAACACGATGTCCGATTGCTTGCGGTTTGTAGTTGGCAAGACGTGCAAGTAAAGTTTCTAAAGCTTTGGCATGGTCAGCATAGGGAATTGAAAGTTCAAGTGGTTCTCCCCCAACTGTAATTCCCTTAATACGAGCGTCAGCTGCTCCCAAGTTTTCTGCTAAACCGTAAATACGATCTTCACGACGATCTGAAACCAGCGCGTATTTAATAGATGAAGAGCCGCAATTGATAACTAATACTGATATAGCCACGTTGAAATACCCAAGTCCTGATTTAAAATAGTTTTCCTAACTTCCTGTTCAAGATGTATTATTTTTCGATACAGATTGAACGGGTTGTCCTGTTTTAACATGTGTTGTTTTTCTGTCCAAGATAGACTTTAGCCCATTAGACTTAAGCACTATCGACCATCAAATTATTTGTCACTAATATTTGTCCAGTATAAAGCTTAACCACTGTATTCCTTGTTTTTTTATGAAGATAGAAACGGTTTTTTTGTATACATTTATGAAAAATAAAACCTGAACCAAATATTCATTTTAAATGCCAGAAGCCGATCGTTTATTAAAAGGGTGAACAACTTCGTTAAATTAAATTTTAAGCATATATTACAAATAATATACGTAATTGAAATTAAGATTTAACGGTATTAGTGGAAATTAAAAAGAATAAAACATAGGGTTATTAGAACTAAAAATTAGAGTGAAAAGCCCATCGCATCTATAGCGGTAAATCTATTTTATTATATTGATTTACAATAATTTTACCGTATTTTTAAGGCTAAGCTTAACTGTAAATACACCTAAATATTAAATAAATCTTTTGTCTCAAACATAGACTTGCTATGCCTTTAAAGCTTGTGCTGAGGTTATTACAGCAGAATTGGCTGGGGTTGCATGTCTCTTTTTGCCTGAATAATATTGTTCATCCTTTTTCAAATGATCATAAAAAATATATCATTTGGTCTATTTTTATTTTCCGGCTTATCCGGTTGTACAGGAGCGTCCAGCATGGACTTGCCGAATCCAATATTGGCAAAAGTGACCGAGCGTGTAATCGCACGTAGTCAAAAAACTCGTTCTGCATATTTACAACGTATTGAACATGCACAAGGCAAATTTCCTGCTCGTGGAGCACTTTCATGTGCCAATCTGGCTCATGGTTTTGCCGGCATGGAAGATAATGAAAAATTAATTATTAAAGTAGGCCGCGAACCAAATATTGGCATTGTGTCGTCATATAATGAAATGCTATCGGCTCATGCACCGTATAAAACATTTCCAGATTTAATTAAAACAGCCGCTCGTGAAAATGGGGGAGTAGCACAGTTTGCTGGTGGCGTACCTGCGATGTGTGACGGTATTACCCAAGGTAATGCTGGCATGGAACTGTCATTGTTCTCTCGTGAAACGATTGCAATGAGCACAGCGATTGCATTGTCTCATAACATGTTTGATGCAGCTTTATGTTTGGGTGTTTGTGACAAGATTGTACCAGGCTTGTTGATTGGTGCTTTGCAGTTCGGCTATTTACCGACTATTTTTGTGCCAGCTGGCCCAATGAGTAGTGGCTTATCTAATGATGAGAAAGCCAAAATTCGCCAGCAATTTGCAACTGGCCAAGTTGGCCGTGATGCTTTGCTAGAAGCTGAGTCAGCTGCTTATCACGGACAAGGGACTTGTACTTTTTACGGTACAGCCAACAGTAACCAGATGCTGATGGAAGTGATGGGTTTACATTTGCCAAGCGCTGCATTTGTTCATCCTCATACACCATTGCGTGATGCGCTTACCGCAGAAGCTGCGATTCGTGTACTTGATTTAACAGTTGAGCGCGGAAACTACACGCCGATTGGTCATGTGGTTGATGAAAAAGCAATTATAAACGGCATTGTGGCATTACTCGCTACAGGCGGTTCAACCAACCATACTTTGCATTTGATTGCGATTGCTCGTGCCGCTGGTGTCTTGATTGACTGGGATGACTTCGATGAGTTATCGGCTGTTGTTCCATTACTCGCAAAAATCTATCCAAATGGTAAGGCCGATGTAAACCATTTCCAAGCTGCTGGTGGGGTGGCTTTCCTCATTCGTAACTTACTTGAAGCTGGCTTGTTGCATAACGATGTAACGACAGTGGCTGGTAAAGGATTGCAGCATTACACCAAAGAACCAAAACTGATTGATGGCAAGCTCACTTGGGTTGATGGTGTGGTTCAAAGCCTTGATGATAAAGTCTTACGTAGCATTGATGCGCCGTTTCAACCAGATGGTGGATTACGTTTAATGCAAGGTCGTCTTGGCCGTGGTGTTATCAAGATTTCTGCTGTTGCACCAGAACATCGCAAAGTTAAAGCTCCAGCAATTGTGTTTGATTCTCAAGAAGCAGTACAAGCAGCATTTGATCGTGGTGAGTTACATCGAGATTTTATTGCAGTTGTTCGTTTCCAAGGTGCGCGTGCTAACGGTATGCCTGAATTGCATCGCTTAACGCCTGTATTGGGTGTTTTACAAGATCAAGGTTTCCACGTTGCTTTAGTTACTGATGGACGTATGTCTGGTGCTTCAGGCAAAGTTCCTGCGGTGATTCATTTATCTCCAGAAGCCTTGCTAAATGGGCCGATTGCTAAAGTTCAAACAGGCGATATGTTGATTATTGATGCTGAGGCTGGCGTACTTGATGTTGAAATAGATGAACAGACTTGGCAGTCGCGTCCTGTTGCACAGCCAGAACATCAGGCAGAAAACGAAGTTGGTTTTGGCCGTGAATTATTTGGTGTTTTCCGTGCTGCTGCTGCGCCAGCTGAACATGGAGCATCTGTATTTGGTGCATTGGTTGGTGAAACTTCACCAGAGCAGATTTGAGTCAAAGGAACTGAAAAATAATGATTAAAATTGAAGATATAGTCAAATTAGGTCCAGTCATTCCAGTATTGGCATTTGATTCTGCCGAGCAAGGTGAAGATGTATCACTTGCTTTACATGCTGGTGGTGTAAAAGTCCTTGAAATTACATTGCGTACCGCTGCGGGTCTTGCTGCTATTGAGCGTGCGAGCCAATTGGCGGATGACATTGTGGTGGGTGTAGGAACGATTACCAAGCCAGAACATTGTGCTCAAGCTAAAAAAGCAGGCGCTCAATTTGGTGTATCTCCTGGTTTGACTAAAGATCTGCATTTGGCTGCACAAGATGCTGGCTTACCTTTATTACCGGGTGTGATGACACCAAGTGACCTGATTCAGGCGATTGAGTTAGGTTATGAGATTGTGAAGTTCTTCCCAGCTCAACAGGCAGGTGGAGTTGAGATGCTAAAAGCATTTTATGGTCCATTTCCAAACTTACGTTTTTGCCCGACTGGCGGAATTACGGCAGAGTCAGCGCCAGATTTCTTAAAGCAACCAAACGTAGTGTGTGTAGGTGGTTCATGGTTAACGCCTAAAGCTGCTGTAGCTGCACAAGATTGGGCTGAAATTACTCGTTTAGCGCAAATTGCGAGTCAGTTGAGAGCACTGTAAATGTAGTCAATATCTATAAAAAATGAAGTGCATTCTATGTACTTTAAGGCTGTATTGAGGTGGCCAGTTTGTGCTGGTCACACCTAAATATAAAAATTTAGTGTCTTAACAGTAGGAATTACTGTGGTTGAAGACCTTTGTTTGGGCAGTGTGCCTAAATAGCATTATTCCAAGGAGAAGTATCACATGGAGACCGTTCAGGGTGGCATGTTGCTTATCTACACTGTAATCGCGATTATTGCATTGGTTGTCATGATCGCGAAGTTCAGAATTTATCCATTTCTTGTTCTTATTATTGTTTCACTCGGTTTAGCTTTAGCTGTTGGCATGCCAATGGGCGATATTGTTAAGTCATATGAAGCTGGTACTGGTAAAACCTTGGGCCACCTTGCGATTGTCATCGCACTCGGAACGATGCTCGGTAAAATGATGGCCGAGTCGGGTGGTGCTGAGCGAATAGCAATTACTTTAATTAAATGGTTTGGTGAGAAAAATATTCACTGGGCCATGATGTTTATTGCCCTTATTGTGGGGCTGCCTGTATTTTTCGAAGTGGGCTTCGTACTCCTTATTCCAATTGCTTTTAACATTGCCAAAAGAACAGGCAAGTCGTTATTGGTCGTAGGTTTGCCGATGGTCGCAGGGTTGTCCGTTGTGCATGGTTTGATTCCACCACATCCAGCAGCATTGTTGGCAGTACAGGCATATCACGCTGATATTGGTAAAACAATTGCCTACAGTTTGTTAGTGGGCGTACCAACGGCGATTGTTGCAGGGCCATTGTATGCGCTATGGATCAATAAATATGTCAAATTGCCTGAGAACAATCCGTTGTTTAAGCAATTTGTTGAGGTAGACAAGAAAGAAACTCGTGAGCTACCAAGCTTTGGCATTACCTTATTTACGATTATGTTGCCAGTAGTGTTGATGTTGATCGGAAGTTGGGCTGATCTTTTCTTTGCCCCACAAACTTTCGCAAACGATTTACTACGTTTTATTGGTACTTCTGATATTGCATTACTTATTGCTGTGCTGGTCAGCTTTATTACCTTTGGTACGATGCAGGGCTTTAACCGTGAACAGATCGAAAAATTCTGTGGCGGTTGTTTGGCTTCTATTGCCGGAATCATGTTGATTGTCGGTGCTGGTGGCGGTTTTGGCGGTATTTTGCGTGACAGTGGTATTTCTAATGAGATCGTTTCTACAGCCTTGAAGGCAAATTTGTCACCGTTATTGTTGGGCTGGTTAGTTGCAGCATTGATTCGTTTGGCAACAGGATCGGCAACAGTCGCTATGGCTACTGCTTGTAGTATTGTTGCTCCGATTGCTGCTACAGCTGGTGTTGTCGTTAGACCAGAACTTTTAGTACTTGCCACAGGCTCAGGTTCATTGGTTTTCTCACATGTAAATGATGCGGGATTTTGGTTAATCAAAGAATATTTTGGTATGACCGTGGGGCAGACACTCAAGACTTGGTCGGTATTGGAAACGATCATTTCAGTATTGGGTTTATCTTTCACGCTACTGCTTAGCACTATTTTATAATTAAAGGTGAGTAATCCATGATTGTGATTGCAATGGGTGTCTGTGGAACAGGTAAAACCCTGATTGGTGAATTATTATCAGAGCGTTTGGCTTGTGAATTTCTCGACGGTGATACGCTTCATTCGGCTGCAAATAAAAGTAAGATGAGCCAAGGTATCCCTTTAACTGATGATGATCGTCTGCCATGGTTACAGGCCATTCGTCAGGTGATTGAAACCAAACAAAGAGATGGTGAAACAGCTGTATTTACATGCTCATCTTTAAAGCGCATGTATCGCGATATTTTGAGAGGGCAAGATCAGAATGTTAAGTTTGTGTACCTCAAAGGCTCTTATGAATTATTACAACAAAG
Source organism: Acinetobacter sp. GN11 (assembly GCF_054823985.1). Classification (NCBI taxonomy): domain Bacteria; kingdom Pseudomonadati; phylum Pseudomonadota; class Gammaproteobacteria; order Moraxellales; family Moraxellaceae; genus Acinetobacter; species Acinetobacter sp. GN11. The sequence continues at coordinate 87,389 of NZ_JRVL01000150.1, forward strand.
ACTTGCAGCACGATCAGGTCATTTCTTTGATCCATCATTGCTACAAACCCAGCTTGATACATTAGAAGAACCAGATCTTCATGAAGCAATAACGATTGATATTACTTTGACACCGGAACAGATTGTTGCGCAAGTCATGCAGCAACTTGGTGTAGTTAGTGATGTCTGCCAAGAATAATCATAGAAAAGTTTAAATGATAAAAATAAAAACGCCTGATATTGATCAGGCGTTTTTTGAAGTGTTAAATCGGTTATTGGCGAATTTGACCGTCACCTAACACAATCCATTTTTGAGAAGTTAAGCCTTCTAAACCAACTGGACCGCGGGCATGAATTTTATCTGTAGAAATACCAATTTCTGCGCCTAAGCCATATTCAAAACCATCAGCAAAACGAGTTGAGGCATTGATTACGACTGAGCTTGAATCTACGCGAGCCAAGAACTGACGAGCCAACGTGTAGTTTTCAGTCACGATTGCATCGGTGTGATGTGAACCATATTTGTTGATATGGTCAATTGCTTCATCAATGCCACTCACTACCTTAACTGCAAGAATTGGCCCTAGATATTCGGTGTACCAATCTTCTTCTGTCGCTGGTTTTACAGAGGCACCTAAAATACGGCGTGTTTCTGGACAGCCGCGGAGCTCAACTTGTTTTTCAGCATACAGTTCAGCAATGCGTGGTAAGAAAACATTTGCAATTTTTTCATCAACGAGCAGAGTTTCCATCGCATTACAAACGCCATAACGATGTGTTTTAGCATTTAAAGTAATCGGTAAGGCTTTTTGCAAGTCTGCTTGTGCTTCAACGAATACATGGCAGTTACCATCAAGATGCTTAATGACAGGAATACGCGCTTCATTAGTTACACGTTCAATTAAGCTTTTGCCACCACGTGGAACGATTACATCTACATATTCAGTCATGGTAATGAGATGACCAACAGCCGCACGGTCAGAAGTGTTAATCACTTGCACTGAATGTTCAGGTAAGCCAGCAACTTTTAAGCCATGCTTAATTGCTTCAGCGATTGCTTTATTTGACTCGAGTGCTTCTGAACCACCACGCAAAATAATGGCATTGCCCGATTTAATCGCTAAAGATGCAGCTTCAAGGGTTACGTTTGGACGTGATTCGTAAATCATCCCAACAACACCTAGAGGTACTCGCATTTTTCCAATTTGAATGCCTGTGGGGCGATATGCAAGATCAGTAATTTCCCCAATTGGATCGACAAGTGCGATCACATCTTTAAGACCTTGCAACATTCCTTTAAAACGTGCGGGTGTCAGTTCAAGACGATCAAGCAATGCGCTGTCGAGCTGATTGCTACGACCTTTATCCATGTCGATTTGATTCGCTGCCAAAATTGCTGCCTGATTATTTTCTAAAGCAGTATAAATAGCAGAGAGCGCATGGTTTTTTAGTGAGGTAGAAGCACTTGTAAGGACACGAGAGGCCTGACGTGCTTGTTGCCCAACTGTTTGCATATATTGTTCAATTGAATCGTGCATAGCATTTTTTAATCATTTACCAATGACTAAGATAGTAGCAGTCAAATGCGGAACAATGAATGGCTTTTTTTGAAAAATGTGACCGCCATAAAAAAACATTTAAATATTTTGCAAACTATTAGCGACTTAAACAAGATGAGCGGTCATTTGAGCGATTGCGTATATTTCACACAATTGTTTAGAATGTTATTGTGCAATACAAACTAATACAAATTTTAAAGTTTTGTGCATAAAAGGTTACGTGTTCAAGAAGGAACTCTTGCAGCATAAAAAAATTACAGCAAGGAGGAAGCAAGGATATGAATTCCATTATTCAAATGGATTCGGAGATCAACCAAGCTTATGCCGGTTTTGGCTTTTTCGATATCTACCATAGAGATAGTTTTAAACAACCTGCTCGGACAACATGGATTGACGGCTGGAAAATTGAATATATGGCTATTGCCGATCCAAAAACGATTCACAATACGCCAATTGTGATTGTGGGTGGTGCTTTCCAGAATTTTAATTCTTATAAATATTGTGTTGAACAATTATTTGAAAGCGGTCCTGTCATTTTAATTGATTTACCTTCTATGGGCGCAAATCAGCAAATTACTAATCGGGATACAGGAGTATCTGCGGGTACTTTAGAGCTACCTGATTTGTCTAAAATGTTGGGGCGCTGGTTAGATATTGTTGGACTACAAAAAGTTTCTGTGATGGGAATGTCTTTGGGATCAGTAATCGCATCTTGCTTCGCTTATCATCGTCCAGAATTAATGGACCGCATGATTTTGATGGGTGTTATGCAAAAGACCCGAAAAAGTTGGCGAATGATTTTGGAAGAGTCGCTCAAGCTCATGCAAGAAAACCGCATGGAAGAGTTTGGGCAAGCTGTAATTTTATATTTAGTTAATCATGCAAAATTAGATAAAACCCGCATGTCACCAACAGCTAAAAAATTATTTTTTAGGCAAATGGCTGAATTTACGGGCACAGAGCGAGAACGTTATGAAATTAACTGTAATCGTCTTTTGCGTTTAACTGATGTGCCCATTCCAGAGTGTAAAACGCTGGTTGCAGCAGGGCAGTATGATAGCTTTACTCTGCCTCATGAAAATGCGAACTTTGCTTTGCAATGCCCTGATATGGAATTTGCACTGATCGCAAACGCAGACCATGTACCTCAATTGCAGCGCCGTAAAGAAACCATGAGTTTGTTCACCTCATTCTTGAAAGGGGAATCTATCCAAAATCTGGATGGGATTATTCCCATGACACGTGAACAAATGCAAAACATGGAACGCCGTGGTGAAGAGCGAGTTCGGGTTTTGCAGCCAAAAACTCAACTTACTCATCGAGAGTCTGATGTACAGGTATCTGTGCAGATTGTTGATGTTACTTTCTTCGGCATGTATTTAAAAATGGATGATGTTTCGCAGCTTGGTTTTGTGAACGATCATCCGCGTGACTTGGCACTGCATTTAGAAGATGAGGAAGGTACTTTTGCAATTGAGTGCTTAATTTTTGAAAGTACAGAGCAGGGTATTCGAGCTTTATTTAAACATGGTAGCTTTGAGCTTGCTGATCGTTTAAGCCGTTTTATTGCTCGTCAAAAACAAGCAGCTTAATAATATTGTTATAGATGGAAGCTCGTTTATTTCGAGCTTCCATTTTTTATATTTGTCATTTTATTTGCGCGTGAATAGTCCAGACCAAGTCACCTAAATGTTGCTCATGACTATCTTGAGAAGCTTGTCCAAAGAAAATTTGTGGTTGTTCCACGCTAACTTGATCAAACTCTGTATCTTTAAAAAAGTCTTCAACTTCTTTTGGGTTTTTAAAGTGAAAACTAAACGAGCTTCGAGACATTAATTTCAATAATTTACTACTATTCCAGATAATACTGGCAAGTTTGTTTTTAACTGGTTCAGGATAGAGGTCGGTTAAATAATGAAAATTTTTAAAAGAAGCGCCATAGTGAGCAATCGATTGAATCAGCTGTTTTAATAAATCTTTATCAAAATAATTAATTAACCCTTCACTGATTACAACCAATGGGCGATTGGGGGCAAACACTTCAAATGCTTGTGCAAAAGCTTCTGTAAATAAATCAACTGATAAAACTTCAGGTGCATTTTTTTCAATTTGCTGTAACGCATTTTGTTTGGTTTGCGCCATATCGGGTAAATCAAGCTCCCGATAGGTAATTGAAGGGTAATGCTGTCTAAACCACCAACCGCGTGGAGACAGGCCACATGCTATTTCTAGAACTTGTAAATCAGGACTTTCTTGAATGAGTTGTTCTAAATGGTGATCAAGCATGGTGTGGCGTTGTTTGAGCGTAGTGCGCATGCTACCGCCCACATATTTCTCAGCCCAAGATTCTATCGGATGAACCAAATACGCCAGTGATTTGCCTTTGGTTGTAGCAAGTGCTTCATGAGAGATCCCCATTTGATACCAGATATAGCCTGTATAATGGGCTGTAAAAGAGATATGGCGGTGTTTTGAAAGTTGTTGTGTCATTCGTCCTGAGCTCAATTTATTGTTTTTCTGTGATCTTAATTGCCTGACTATAAGATCTTGTATTGAAATTATGTCATTTAAGCTGACTAGTACATCACGGCGGAGTTTTACTGTGTAAATGTTTCATTTCGGGAGTAACCTTCGGTTCGACCTACTTTTGTTTTG
>NZ_JRVL01000150.1:91681-138940 GCF_054823985.1 Acinetobacter sp. GN11
CAGATGACGCTTCCACGTATCCATAATTTAAATCGAATTCTTAAACTCTTCAATGGCTGTTCTGACAGCTTGCCACTCATCTCCAAGCGATAAGGTTTCACCAATCTGAATTTGTGGAATTTGACCACGCATGCGTTCTAAACGTTCTTGATTTGGTAGCTCTAAGTTTGCAATACCTTCAAGTGCTGTACATGCCGCACTACGGTCATTACACACCAGCCCCATATCACAACACGCGGTTAAAGCAGCTTGAATACGTGCATCTGCGCCACCTGCTACACAAGCAGCTTGCATGCTTAAGTCATCAGAGAAAAGTACACCATCAAACTTCAAACGGTTGCGTAGAACTTCTTGAATCCAGAACGGTGAAAAACCTGCTGGATTTGGATCGATCTGATCATAAATCACATGTGCAGGCATGAGTGCATCAAGCTGTGGCATGAGCTTAATAAAGCTTTGCATGTCATGGTTGTAAATTTCATCATAGCTACGGCTATCGATTGCAGCTGCAACATGAGAGTCGGCTTTCACTGAACCGTGGCCCGGGAAGTGTTTGCCCGTGTTTGCCATTCCAGCTTTTTTCATGCCTTGCATAAATGCACCAGCAAGCGGGGCAATATCCTCAATATTTTTAGAGAAACCACGATCACCGATCACATCACTAATTGCATTGAGGTCTAAAACGGGTGCAAAACTAAAATCGATACCTACAGCCAAGACTTCGGTTGCCATTAACCAACCGCACTGTTCAGCCAGTTCCAGTGCTTTTTGAGGTTGAGTAATATAGAGTTCACCAAAACGACCCATGGCCGGTAATAAGGTAAAACCTGATCTTAGGCGCTGAACTCGACCACCTTCTTGGTCGACAGCAATTAAAATATCTGGACGAATTTGACGCATATGGTCCGTTAATGCACGGACTTGTGGTGGAGATTCAATATTTCGTGCAAATAAAATCATGCCACCGACTTGCGGAGCGCGTAATAGTTCAATATCTTCTTGAGTAAGTTCTGTGCCGGCGATGTCCAGCATCAATGCGCCAATCATATTGGTTCCATTTGAATTTTGATTGAAAAACAATAAGCGAATTTTGCAATGTTTTGCTACATTTTGTCAGTACAGAATATGATAAAACTACACGGTATAAACAATTTAGTTGGTTAAGATTTTGAATCTGCTTAGTTCATATCGAAAACAGAGCGTGTAAGATAGGAATACCCAAGGAAGTATTAAAAATTTATGAAACTTCAAACTATAGCTTGTGCAGTAGCGATCGCGACTGGCGGTTTATTCTTCTCTCATACGATGAATGAAGCGAGAGCAGCAACGAATACTGCTGTAGTTTCTCAATCGATCCAGCCAACGCAAGAACAGGCTTTGGTGGCTCGCCAACTGGCAACTTTAGTTGATCGCCAACATTATTTGAATATGCGTCTGGATGCGACGACATCAAATCGTATTCTCGATATGTATTTAGATAGTCTTGATCCGGATCACTCACTATTTTTAGACGCAGAAGTTCAAAATTATAAAAAACTATATGGTTCAAATTTTGGTGCTTCATTAAAAGCGGGGAATTTAACAGGACCGTTTGCAATTCATCAGCAATATCGTGAGCGCTTAAAACAATTTTATGAGTTCATGTTGACTGAGTTGAAGCAGCAGCAAAATTTAAAACAGCCAAACAGCTATATTGAAGTTGATCGTGAAAAAGCACCGTATTTTAAAACTGCGGCTGATCAACAAAATCATTGGCGCAAAATGTTGGTTTCGCAGTTAATCAATTTAACAATTAGCCGTGAAGAAGAGCAGGCGAAACAAAAAGCGCTTAAAGAAAATCCTTCACTTGCTGATGGTCAAGACTTAACTGGCCCAGAAGATTTAACACCAGCTCAGACCTTAACTAAACGTTATACGCGTCAGCTTGAAAGAATTAGTCGTGTGAAAAGCGATGATGTGTTGGACAAAACATTAAATGCCATGTTGGCGACCTATGATCCACACAGTAACTATTACCCGCCAATTGATGCGATCGAATTGAATCGCCAAACGACTTTGCAACTAGAAGGTATTGGTGTATCGATTCGTCCAGAACGTGGTAATGAAGATTACACCAAGATTGAAACCATTGTAGAAGGTGGTCCTGCAAGTAAGTCTGGCCAAGTGAAATCAGGAGATCGAATCGTTGGTGTCGCCCAAGAAGGCGAGAAAATGATTGATGTGGTTGGTTGGTCAAGTTCTGAAATTGTTGGACTTATTCGTGGTAAGCGCGGAACCAAAGTTACGTTAAAACTTCTTGGTGCTGGTGCATCAATGAGTCAAGCACGTAATGTGACCTTAGTACGTGATGTGATTCAAGAAGAAGACGCTGGTGTTCGTTCACGTACAGTTGAAGTTAACCGCGATGGTAAAAAGCACCTATTAGGCGTAATTGAAATTCCGTCATTCTATTTTGACTATCGTTCACGTCGTGCGGGTCAACAATACCGTTCAGTTTCTGAAGATACTGCAAATGCTTTTGAAGCGTTAAAAGCGAAGAAAGTAGAAGGTATCATTATTGACTTGCGTAATGACCCAGGTGGTTCATTAGAAGAAGTTGCACGTATGCTCGGTCAAGTGATTAAGTCGGGCCCAGTGGTACAAATTCGTGATGGCAATGGCAACGTAAGTGTTTTTGAAGACAACGATGGTGGTCAACAAATTTACACTGGCCCCCTTGCTGTAATGGTGAACTTGGCATCTGCGTCTGCAAGTGAAATTTACTCTGCTGCAATCCAAGACTATGAGCGCGGTATTATTATTGGTAGCACAACGACTGGTAAGGGTACAGCTCAGGTACAACTTGACACTCTGGCATATGGTCAAGCGACTCTAACTCAGCGTAAGTTCTACCGTATTACGGGTGGTAGTACACAAAATAAAGGTGTAGTGCCAGACATCAAACTCGTCGATATCTATAACGAAGAGTTTGGTGAACGTAAATCGAAGAATGCATTGAAGTGGGACACAATTCCTACTGCACCATTTAAACGTGAAGGTTCTGTTCAGCCGTATGTCACAAAGTTGTCTCAGTTCTCTGAACAACGTGTTAGCAATGATGCTCAGTTTAAATATCTAAATAAACGTACTGCGATTGCTAAAGTGACGAGCGACCAAAAACAAGTAGTACTGGATATTGATAAACGCCGTGCAGAATTACTTGGTCTAGAGAAACAGACTTTAGATGCAGAAAATGAACGCCGTGCAGCAAGTGGTCAAAAGCCTTTTGCAAATTGGGAAAGCTATCAAGCTTCACTAGATGCTCTAGCTGAATCTCGCGCTAAAATGAAAGCATCACAACGTCCTGCGTTGCCAGAAGAAGAAACTTTTGTGACTGAAGCTGCAAACGTACTTATGGATTATGCAAAATTGCAAAATCGCTAAGTATTACTAAGTCTTAAGAAAAAGCATGCTGTTATCAGTGTGCTTTTTTTATTTTTCATGTCAGTAAACTGTCATGCATTCATCATCAAAATGTCAAAAAAACTGCTTAATCTTTAAGCATGAAAATAAATACATTGATGGATGGCGCTATGCAAAGCTCATACGCGACAGCACTATTAAAAGAACAGCAACTTCCTGAAAGCTTCCAATTCTTTTTTAAACACAAGCAGCAGCTATCCAATACGCATTCATTGCATGATTTGGTACGCCCACGTTTAAAGATTGCGATTGTTACTGAAACTTGGCCACCCGAAATCAATGGTGTGGCACTTTCATTATTACAACTATGCCAAGGTTTGCAAAAACTGGGGCATAAGATTTTACTGATTCGCCCAGAACAAAAAGCAAAATGCCATGACTTTACCCCAGAGCAAGAATGTCTGGTGATGTCGCAGGCTATTCCAAAATATCCGACTTTGCAGTTTGGTTGGCCACAATATTTAAAAGTATCGAAAGCTTTTGAAAAGTTTGTACCCGATGTGGTTCACATTGTGACCGAAGGACCATTAGGTTTAACTGCCATGCAAGCTGCCAAAGCAAAAGCTATTCCAGTTTCTAGCGGCTTTCATTCACCGTTTCAAGATTTTAGCCGGTTCTTCGATTTGGCTTTTTTAGTCAAACCGATTCAAAAATACCTGTGCTGGTTTCATAACAATACTCAAGTGACTTGTGTGCCAAGTAAAGATACACAAGAAGCATTACGCGGTTTCGGTATTACTTGCCCGTTGGTTGTTGTTGGACGCGGTGTAGACACAACAAGATTTTCACCAAAGCATCGCTCTGAGAATTTACGAAAACAATGGGACGCCGATGAGAATACTCGCGTTATGCTTTATGTGGGACGTTTGTCTCCAGAAAAAGAAGTGCAAGTGCTCATTGAAAGTTATGCAAACTTACAAACTGTTCAGTCCCATAGAACTAAGTTAGTTATTGTGGGAGATGGCCCAGATTTTGCTCGCTTAAAGTCATTGCCTGAAGCGAAGGGCGTTATCTTTACTGGAAGTCTGAGAGGTCAAGATTTGGCAGCTGCCTATGCGAGTGCAGATGTATTCGTATTTGCGAGTCAAGTTGAAACGTTTGGTAACGTAGTTTTAGAGGCGATGGCAAGCGGTTTACCAGTTATCGCGTATGATTATGCATGTGCACATCAATATTTAACCCATGGTGTGAATGGCTGGTTAAGCCCACTTGGACAAAAAAGCCACTTTATACAACAAATTTATCAGCTTCCTTCATTACAACAACTTAGAGAAATGGGCGTACAAGCCTGTCAGAAAGTACAGCAAAGCGGTTGGCAACTTCCGGTTCAGCAATTGGAGCAGGCATTTTATCAGGTAGTGAAGGAGCCCTCGGTGGACTTCACCTAAGTATCCTAAAATAGGAGAATGACCATGAAATTTAAGAATGCAAAAATAAAAATACTCGATTTAGATTTAAGAGGCTGTTTATATCTTAATAATTTCTCTCACTCACAGCGTGTTGCCCTTTTTTTCAAAATCATTAGTCGTGTCGGTGACGGTCCATTTTGGTATCTAATGCTGGCAATTGTGTGGGGGATGCAAGGCATCACTTATAGCCTGCAAATCATCTACTTGTTATTAGGTGGTTCTATTGGTACCGCAATTTATAAATTCTTAAAACATAAAACAACACGACCTCGGCCTTATCAGGTACATCAAGTGATTGTGCTCGGTGAAAGACCACTTGATCATTTCAGTTTTCCATCGGGTCACACGCTTCATGCTGTGATGGTCACAATCGTTTTGGGTTATATCCAGCCCGCTCTGCTTGCGGCGATGTTTCCTTTCATGGTGCTTGTAGCATTGTCTCGTATGGTACTTGGTCTTCATTACCCAAGTGATGTGATTGTCGGTGCACTCATTGGTGCGGCGGTCGCGAGTATGATTATCTTTATGGCGCCACTCTTGAACATCGCTTTATAAGCATCGGTAATTTTTATCAGCTTAAGCTATCGATTAGGTTTGTGGATTTGCTAAAGTACACAGTTCTTGATTTAGCAGATTAAACAGATAGGAGCCGCTATGGGCTTGCGTTGGACAGATACGATTGATATTGCCATTGAATTGTCAGAAGCACATCCAGAAGTTGATCCGCAATGGATTCGTTTTACCGATTTACATGCATGGGTATGTGCTTTACCAGACTTCAATGATGACCCAAATAAATCGACAGAAGGATTGCTAGAAGGGATTCAAATGGCCTGGATAGACGAAGTTCGCTAAAAACAGTAGAAATAATCGCAACTTTTACACATTCAAAGCTGATTATTGCCTATGACATCGGTATAATGCGGCAAATTTTTTAAAGTTTAAATCTTAAAATAAAGGAGCCACTCATGGCTATTGAACGTACTTTGTCTATCGTAAAACCTGATGCAGTGTCTAAAAACCACATCGGTGATATTTTTGCTCGTTTTGAAAAAGCGGGTTTAAAAATTGTTGCGACTAAAATGAAACACCTTTCTCAAGCTGATGCTGAAGGTTTCTATGCTGAGCATAAAGAACGTGGTTTCTTTGGTGACTTAGTTGCATTCATGACTTCTGGTCCAGTTGTAGTATCTGTACTTGAAGGCGAAAATGCAGTTCTTGCACACCGTGAAATCTTAGGCGCTACAAACCCTAAAGAAGCAGCTCCTGGCACTATCCGTGCTGACTTTGCTGTAAGCATCGACGAAAATGCTGCTCACGGTTCTGACTCAGTTGCTTCTGCAGAGCGTGAAATTGCTTACTTCTTTGCTGACAACGAGATCTGCCCACGCACTCGTTAATCGAAAGCATTCAAACCAGATAAGTGGTATACTACTTATCTGGTTTTTTTATTCTCTCAAGAGAATATTGTTTGATTCTTGAACAATATCTTCAGTTTTTTGACATGGTTTAGGTAAATACACATGAGTTCTGCAGAGGTCGTTTCATCTGAAAATCTTGATGGACAGCAGCAATCTTCGTCCAGGCTGGCAATGCCTGCTGCCGAAAATAAAGTGAATTTACTCGGCATGTCTCGTACTGAATTAGAAAAATTCTTTGAAGATATTGGCGAGAAAAAGTTTCGTGCCGGACAGGTCATGAAATGGATACATCAATACTTCATTACTGATTTTGCTGAAATGACCAATATTTCAGGCAAATTACGTGCGAAGCTTGAACAGATTTGTGAAGTCAAGGCTCCTGAAGTTGTTCACCGTCACTATTCAAAAGACGGTACACGTAAGTGGGTTTTTCGTGTAGGTGATGGTGTAGGTTCTTTAGTTGAAACTGTATTAATTCCTGCTGAAGATAAAACAGGCTTGCGCAAAACTTTGTGTATTTCTTCACAAGTCGGTTGTGCATTGGACTGTTCATTTTGTTCAACAGGCAAACAAGGTTTCCAACGTGATTTAACGCCAGATGAAATCATTGGACAACTCTGGATGGCAAACTATTCTTATATGGAAGAAGTGCCCGTTGCCGAGCGCGAGCGTTCAGTGACTAATGTCGTGATGATGGGTATGGGAGAGCCATTGCTCAACTATGATGCTGTATTAAGCTCAATGCGCATTATGCTTGATGACTTCGCCTATGGCATGTCTAAGCGCCGTGTGACTTTATCAACATCAGGTGTTGTACCGAAAATTGATCAACTTGCAAAAGACATTGATGTTGCTTTAGCAATTTCTTTACATGCGCCAAACGATGAATTACGTAACGAATTAGTGCCAATTAATAAGAAATATCCATTGGCTCAGTTAATTGCTGCATGTCAACGTTATATTGCCAAAGATGGTAATGAAAGTTCGCGTAAACATGTGACTATTGAATATGTGATGTTAGAGGGTGTGAATGATCATCCTGAACATGCACAGCAAATGATTAAATTGTTAAAAAACTTACCAAGTAAAATTAATTTAATTCCATTTAATCCGTTCCCGCATGCACCATATGGTCGCTCAAGCCGAAATCGAATTATCTCGTTCCAAAAAACTTTGTCTGATGCTGGATTTGTGTGTACGATTCGTCAAACACGTGGTGATGATATTGACGCTGCATGTGGACAGTTAGTCGGTCAAGTGGCTGATAGAACTCGTCGTGCTGAACAGTGGCAGAAAAAAGTCACACAGCGTCAAGAGATTTTGCGTACACAAGGATAAATTGAGGGCAGGCTTTGAGTACTCCAAAGTTAAAAGCGGTATTAATGGGGGTTGCAGTTGCACTTTTGGTAAGTGGTTGCCAGACAACGCATCTGCAAAAAAAAGACCCAGAAAAAGCGGTAAAAGTACGTACACAACTTGCTGCTGAACATATCCGTTCGGGTGACTTGGATTCGGCAAAGCGAGCTCTTGATCAAGCTTTAAGTGTAGATAGCCGTGACGCAACGGCAAATATGATGATGGGTATTTTACTACAGCAAGAAGGTAGTAAGCCTAACTTAGAAAAAGCTGAACATTATTTTAAACGAGCAATTTCATCTGAACCAGATAATGCTCAAGCACATAATAACTATGGTACTTATTTATACCAAATGGAACGCTATAATGATGCGATCGAGCAATTTCGCATTGCTGGAACAACATTAGGCTATGACCAACGCTATCAGGCATTAGAAAATCTGGGGCGTATTTATTTAAAATTGGGTGATGTTGCGAATGCTGAAAAAACATTCAAACAATCACTCCTTGCTAACCGCGACTCTTATATTTCAATGTTAGAGTTAGCGGAAATTTTTTATTTGCAGCAGCAGATTCCGGCTGCTACACAAATGTATGAGCAATATGTTCATATAGTGGGGCAGAAAAATCAGGGTGCAAGAGCACTTTGGATTGGTGTAAGAGTGGCTCGAGCCAATGCGGATAAAATGGGAATGCAAGTCTTAGTAAACCAGTTACGTGCTTTGTTCCCGGAAAGTCCAGAATATCAACGTTATTTGCAATTACAGTATAGTACTGAGGCCGTATGGAAATAAATCCTAATTCACAGCAGCCAACTGGCTCAAGCTTACCGACTTCTGCTTTAGGAAATATTCAACGTCCTGGTGAGTATTTACGTCAAATTCGAGTGGCTCAGAATAAAGAGTTAGGGCAAGTTTCTTCAGATTTAAACATGCCAGTCAAAACTCTAACAGCTTTAGAGCAAGATGATTACAAGTCATTGCCAGAAGCGACTTTTATCAAGGGTTATTACCGTTCATATGCAAAATATCTAAAAACAGATGCGACGGCAATTATTCAGCGCTTCGATGAGATTTATGCAAATGATACTGGGCTTTTACCAAACCATGCCTTAAATAATTCACCAATTAAAATCATGGGTAAACTCCCTGGTTCTAATAGTGACCGTAATAAGAAATGGTTGAAGCGTGCACTTCTTGCAATCGTGGTTATTGCTGTTGTGTCATTGATTGTCATGGGTATTCAAAAATGGACTTCAAAGAAAGAAGATGCTGATTTACCTAAAGTAAATCAATCTAATGTTGAAGTTTTACCTATGAAAGGAAATGCCACCTCAACAGTGGGCGATCAATTGGTGTTAAACTTTAACCGACCAACTTCTGTTCATATTGTTGATGCAACAGGTAAAGTTTTGGCGACAGGTCGTCAGTCATCAACTTTAAACCTAAATGGTGAGTCTCCATTCCAGATTCGTCTTGATGATGCAACTGCTGTGTCATTAAGTTTAAACCAAGAACAGATTTCATTGTCTCCATATACGGTAAACGGTAAAGCTGAATTCCGTTTATCCCGCTAATACCATGAGTTGAGCGATACAATGATAGAGAACCCAATTAAACGTCGACCAACACGAAAAATCCGTGTTGGGTCGGTGTATGTCGGTGGCGATGCACCTATTAGTGTGCAAAGTATGACAAACACTGAAACTTGCGATGTTGATGCAACCGTTGCTCAGATTGAGCGTTGCGTTGATGCAGGTGCTGATATTATGCGTGTTTCGGTCCCATCTATGGAAGCTGCTGAGGCATTTGGCGCCATTCGTAAGCGCGTTTCAGTACCATTAGTTGCCGATATTCATTTTGACCATAGAATTGCCTTGGCAGTTGCAGATTATGGTGCAGACTGTTTACGTATTAATCCGGGGAATATCGGGTCAGACCAGAAAGTTCGTGAAGTCGTTGCTGCGGCACGTCATCATGGCATTTCAATGCGTATTGGCGTTAATGGCGGTTCTCTAGAAAAAGATTTACAAAAGAAATATGGCGAACCTACAGGTGAGGCGCTGCTTGAGTCAGCGTTACGCCATATTGATATTTTAGATCGACTCAATTTCCATGAATTTAAAGTCAGTGTAAAAGCATCTAATGTGTTTTTAACGATGGATGCTTACCGTTTACTTTCAAAACAAATTGATAATCCATTACATCTTGGTGTTACTGAAGCGGGTATTTACCGTACTGGTACTGTGAAATCAGCGATTGCCCTTGGCGGATTATTGATGGAAGGTATTGGCGATACGATGCGTATTTCGCTTGCTGCCGAACCAGAAGATGAAATCAAGATTGGTTTTGATATCTTAAAATCATTGGGGCTTCGCTCTAACGGAATTAACTTTATTGCTTGTCCGAGTTGTTCGCGCCAAGAATTTAACGTTATTCAAGTGATGCAAGCTTTGGAAGAACGTTTAGAAGATATTCGTACTCCAATGGATGTGTCAGTGATTGGTTGTAAGGTAAATGGCCCGGGTGAAGCAAAAGAAGCCGATATCGGGGTTGTGGGGGCCGCGCCTCGCTCATTGGTTTATCGTAATGGTGAGAAAAGCCATTTAATCGATACCGATCAATTGGTTGATGAAATCGAAACAATGGTTCGTCAACGTGTCCAAGAGCTTGAAGAAGCTAAATCTAAAGAAATTATTCGTAGTTCATCATGAGTTCAATAGTCGCAATCAAAGGTTTTAATGACGTTTTGCCAACGCAAACAGTAGCGTGGAGACGTCTCGAGAAATATTTAGCATCGTTAATGGATGCTTATGGTTATCAACAAATTCGTTTGCCGATTATTGAACAAACGGGATTGTTTAAACGTACTATTGGTGATGCCACTGATATTGTTGAAAAAGAAATGTATACCTTTTTTGACAAAGGCAATCCACCTGAGTCGTTAACCTTACGTCCAGAAGGTACGGCTGGTTGTGTTCGCGCTATGCTTGAACATAATTTGTTGCGTGGTGCTACACCACGTGTGTGGTATATGGGACCTATGTTCCGTTATGAAAAGCCACAAAAAGGCCGTTATCGTCAGTTTCACCAGTTTGGTGTGGAAACTTTTGGCGTAGCAACACCTGATATTGATGCAGAATTGATTTTGTTGACTGCACGCTTATGGAAACGTATGGGTGTTGCTGATAAGGTTCAACTTGAGTTGAATACTTTAGGTGAGGTTGATGAGCGTGCTGAATACCGCAATGCATTGGTTGCGTTCTTAAATGAACATAAAGATGCGTTGGATGAGGATTCTCAGCGTCGTTTAACGACAAACCCGTTACGTATTTTAGATTCTAAAACTGAATCTACCCAGAAAATTCTGGAAAATGCGCCGAAATTACACGATTTCTTAAAAGAAGATAGTTTGGATCATTTTAAGCAGTTACAAGATTATTTGACTGCTGCTGGTATCCAGTTTGTAATTAACCAGAAGTTAGTACGTGGTCTGGACTATTACAACAAGACTGTTTTTGAATGGACGACTACGGCACTTGGTTCACAAGGCACAGTATGTGCTGGTGGACGTTATGATGGTTTGGTTGGCCAATTAAAAGGTAAGCCAGATCAATCTGTCCCAGCTGTTGGTTTTGCAATGGGTATGGAGCGTTTATTGCTTCTGCTTGAGCAGGTTGAACAGGCAGAAGTTATTCGTGATTGTGAAGTCTTTTTGGTTGCAGAACCTGCTTATCAAACGAACGCTTTGATTTTGGCAGAACAATTACGTGACCAGTTAGAAGCTGCAAATAGCAGTATTCGAATCAAAACAGGTTCGCAAGGCAGCATGAAAAGCCAGATGAAAAAAGCTGATCAGGCTGGAGCAATCTTTGCTTTGATTTTAGGGGAACGAGAGTGGGAAGCGCAGCAGCTTGCTATCAAAGAGTTGGCAACAGCTGAGCAGTCACAAGTCGCAATTGCTGACCTCGTACCATTTTTAATCCAAAAATTTACAAAATAAACTGAAACATCTGGAAAAGGACAATCACATGAGCGTAAGTGATGAAGAACAATTCGACAGCTTAAAGTCGTTCGCCAAAAAATATGGTTCTGCCATGATTAGCGGAATTCTCATTGCGTTGATTGCCTTTTTTGGGTGGACATACTGGCAAAAAAAGAATTTGGCAACTAGCCAAGTCGAAACTGCAAAAGTACAGCAGTTAATGGATGATGCAAATGCGAGTGCCGACAATCCTAATGCCTTAAGCTCAGTAACTGCATCGGCAGATAAAATTGTAAAAGATGATATCGATTCTGTTCAGGCTATACAGACTCAGTTTGTATTAGCAAAATTAGCCTATGAAAAACAGGATTATGCTGCTGCTGAAAAAGCATTAAAAAAAGTTGAAAATTCAAAAGTAAAAGATGAAGGTTTAATGCAGGTTGTGAAATTGCGTTTAGCAGATGCACAATTGGCACAAAACAAATATGATGAAGCATTAAAAACCTTATCTGGTAACGTCGATCCTGCATTTAAAGCAACGGTAGAAGAGTTACGTGGTGATATCTTTGTTGCTAAGAAAGATGTTGATTCTGCTAAAAAAGCGTATCAGGCAGCTTGGAATTCGTTACTAGAACGTAAACAAGAGCGTCAAATTTTACAAATTAAACTCGAAAGTGTTGGCGTTTTAGTTGAAGATCCACAGATTGAGCGCCCAATTTTGGAAACACAGGTGGAAGAGTCTTAATGAATCAGAAATTCAAACTGCCTTTGGCAATTGCAATCGCATCGGCTGTACTGGTGGGATGTTCGAGTAATAAAGTAAAAGAAGTAAAACCTAATCCGCTACCGAAATTGACCGAGTCGAAAAAGACCTTAACGCCAGTGTTTTCGCGTAGTGTTTCTTCTACTGATAAGGCTGATCCATTACGTTTGCAACTTGATGCAAACGACGGTGTAGTTTTCACTCTTGATCCAAAAGGTGAAGTCGCTGCATATCGTGGTAAACAACGTATTTGGGAAAAGAAAGTCAGCAAATTAGGCTTGAGCTCTGGTGTTGAAGCTGCTGAAGGAATTGTTGTTGTTGGTAATAGTAAAGGGCAACTTTTTGCACTAGATCAGGCAACAGGCGAACAGAAGTGGACTGCGCAGTTATCTGGTGCATTGTTAAGCCCGTCATTGGTTCAATCTGGACGCGTTATTACCATTGCGAATGATGGTACTGTATTTGCGCATGATGCTACTTCGGGCCAACAAGTTTGGGCTTATAAATTACCAAATGTACAATTTAGTTTACGTGGTCAGGCATCACCGGTAAGCCTTGATCCTCGTACTGTATTAATTGCATCTGCCAATGCGTATGTTTATGCAATTGATACGATTAGTGGTATTCCACGTTTCCAACGTCGTGTTGCAGTGAGCGAAGGTCGTTCTGATATTCAACGTTTAATTGATATCGATGGCGATCCAACTGTAGCTGGACAGTTTATGGTAACGACTAGTTTCCAAGGTCAAGTGACTGTAACGGATCTTGCTTCTCAACGTGTAGTTTGGAGTGAAGATTCGAGCAGTACCAAACGTCCAGAAGTTTATGACAACAAAGTATTTGTCTCTTCAACAGATGGTAAGTTAACAGCTTACGATTTAGCATCTGGTGAAAAAATCTGGGAAAATGATAGTTTATTAAACCGTCATTTAAGTAATCCTGTTGTGCTAGGACAAGATCTTGTTGTAGGTGATTTAGATGGCGTATTGCATCTTGTTGAACCAGCAACAGGTAAATTAATTGGTCGTTCAAAAACAAGTGGTGAAGTTAATACATTACGTGTTATCGAGAATCAACTTTATGTTTCGACCAGAAAAGGCGATTTAAGTATTTGGCAGAATCGTTAATTTCGTTCGCTTGTGCTAAAATAAGCGCTTAACAAATTATGCTGTTAAAAATATCGGGGTGTTTGAATTAAATCAGTTCAAAGCCCCGTCTTTTATTATGGTCATCTCTGACCTTAAAATATATCTCCTGTACTGTTTTTAATGCTCATGCCATGAGATATGGCAGGTCTTGAATTAAGGTTATTGTATGAAACCCGTTATTGCGCTCATTGGTCGTCCGAATGTCGGAAAATCAACGTTATTTAACCAGATTACCAAGAGTCGTGATGCACTTGTAGCCGACTTCGCGGGCCTGACTCGTGACCGTAAATATGGTGATGCAACTTATCAGAATAAGTCTTTCATTGTTGTTGATACTGGCGGTATTGGTGAAAATGAAGGCGGTATTGATAACTACATGGCCGAGCAGTCAAAAACGGCGATTAATGAAGCAGATATCATCATTTTCGTGGTTGATGCGCGTGCTGGCTTATTGGCTTCAGATGAACAAATTGCACGTGAACTACGTACTTTGGGTAAAAAAGTTTACTTGGTTGCCAATAAAGTTGATGGTGTTCATGCAGAAGCTGCGTTGGTTGAGTTCTACAAACTTGGTATGGGTGAACCCTTACAAGTTGCTGCCAGCCATGGTCGTGGTGTACAGCAAATGCTTGAGGATGTCTTAGTAGACGTACCTGAAGATGAAAATCCAGAAGAACATGACAAAGCAACAGGCTTACGTTTAGCGATTATTGGTCGTCCGAATGTGGGTAAATCGACTTTGGTCAATCGTTTACTGGGTGAAGACCGTGTAGTTGCATTTGACCAACCAGGCACAACGCGTGACTCGATTTACATTCCATTTGAACGTGATGGTCGTCAATATACCCTCATTGATACAGCGGGTGTGCGTCGTAAAGGTAAAGTTGATGAAATGATTGAGAAATTCTCAATCGTGAAAACACTACAAGCAATTAAAGATGCACATGTGATTGTGGTGGTGTTGGATGCCCGTGAAGGCGTAGTTGAACAAGATCTACATTTGATTGGTTACGCGCTTGAAGCTGGTCGTGCCATGGTGATCGCCATTAACAAATGGGACAACATGACTGAATACGATCGTAAACAGTGTAAGTTGGATGTTGATCGTCGTTTTGACTTTATTCCTTGGGCGAAAGTCCATTTAATCTCGGCATTGCATGGCACTGGCGTAGGTGAAATGTACCCAACCATCCATCGTGCTTATGATTCATCACATTTAAAAGTTTCACCTGCAAAATTAACTCAAATTTTGAATGATGCTACAGATGCACATCAGCCACCAATGGTGGGTGGTAAACGTATTAAAATGCGTTATGCGCATATGGGTGGACAAAATCCACCAACGATCGTAATTCACGGTAATAAGGTCGACAAAACCCCAGCGGATTATCGTCGTTACCTTGAGAATGTGTTCCGTAAAGTTTACAAACTGGAAGGAACGCCAGTACGTGTTGATTTTAAAACTTCGGAAAACCCATTTGAAGGACGTAAGTCACAAGTGGACGAACGCGTTGCAGCACGTAAACGTCGTTATGTACAGAAATTCAAAAAAGCTGAGAAAAAGTTTAAACGTTAAGCTTTCTAAAGTTCAAAAACCCAAAGTTTTCTTTGGGTTTTTTATTGCAAATAAATGAGCATGTGCCAAGAGTTATGAAAAAATGTGAATGATAAACGTAATTTTTTGTAAATTTCATAACGAATGCTATAATCAGCATCTTTATAAAATAATTTATATTCCGACAGAATAACGCTGCTTAGGGTTCACTTTTAGCATGGTAACATTACATCTTGCTCAGCTTGCATTTACACATGCTCAGCCCTCATATACAGCGCTTGACTGTATTCCAGCTATGCAACGTAGACGGTTATCGCCATTGGCTAAACTTGCTTTAAACAGTGCGCTTGGTGCATTAAATGGTAGTAGAGCTGATTATATTGTTTGGGTGTCACGATATGGTGACGAGTCTAAAACGTTGAATATATTGAAAGACGTTTTAAGTGAGCAAACTCCATCACCCACACAATTTTCAACGTCTGTCCATAATGCAATTTCTGGGCTTTATTCTATTTTATGTCAGGATGATACGCCATCTACCAGCCTAAGCTGTTCATGGACTGAAAGTTTAATTGAAGCCTATGCACTTTTAAAGTCAATGAAAGATATCCAGCGGGTATTAGTCGTTGCTTATGATGAACCTTTACCCCCAATTTATGCTGAGGCAGTCGATTTCCCTGCTTATGCTATGGCTGCGGTCGTTACTCTAGAGCAACCTAATTTACAAATTACTGCGTGGACACATACAGTTGAAGCAGATGGTCCTACTTTTGCTCATTTTTGGCAGGATGCTGACCAGTTAATATCTGCATTTGGGTGGAACAAATGCTAAATCTTAAAAATCTGAAACAAAAAGGTAATTATTGCTGGCGTGTAGCTGCAACTGGTTTTAGTTTTGCCAGTTTCGGTTTGGGCGGTATGGCAATTGCCACCGTCATTGCACCAGTACTGAATGCCACAACCTCTGACTCTGAAAAGCGTCAGCAACGTGCACAGAATGTGATTAAGTATAGCTTTAAAGGCTTTACCGAAATGATGGTCAAACTGGGCATTATGACTTATTCGGTAGAAGGTTTGGAAAAGCTACAGAATAGTCGTCAAGAGCTAGTTATCGCCAATCATCCGAGTTTGATTGATGTTGTAGTACTAATTGGTATGATGCAGCAGGCTAATTGTGTGGTGAAGCAGTCTCTTTGGTCAAACCCTTTTACCAAAGGACCTGTACAAAGTGCGGGTTATATTTTGAACGCTGGCTCTCAGCAATTTGTTGAAGACTGTGTGACGCGTCTGAAAGAAAATAATTCGGCTTCTCTTTTAATTTTTCCGGAAGGAACGCGTACTGAAAAAGGGATGACCCTAAACGAATTTCAGCGCGGCGCAGCCAATATTGCCATTCGTGCAAATGTACCAATTCGCCCAGTAATTATTACCTGCACACCATCGACATTAACCAAGAATGAAAAATGGTACCACGTACCATCTCAACCCTTTCATATCGAGGTCAAGGTTTTAGATGCTGTACAGGTATCAGATTTGTTAGATGATTTAACAGTAGGACCTAAACAAGTTCGTCAGTTAAGTCGTAGTTTTTATAAAATTTTTGATGAAGAGTTATCTTGAAATGAGCAATCTTGCTGATGAACTAAAGCAAATGATTATTGATGTTTTAGCACTAGAAGATATCACTATTGCGGATATTGATACAGAAGCTCCATTATTTGGAGAGGGCTTAGGATTAGACTCGATTGATGCACTTGAGTTGGGACTGGCTTTAAAAAAGCGTTACAACATTCATTTAAATGCAGAGTCGGATGAAACCAAACAGCATTTTAAATCCATCCAGAGTTTGGTTGCTTTAGTTGAAGCACAACAGAAGTCATAAGGAGCGTGATGATGTTATCTCAAGAACAAGTATTAACTAAACTCCGCGAATGGATGGAAGATTTGTTTGAAATTGAGCCGGAGTCTGTTCAACTCGATTCGAATCTTTATTCAGACCTTGATGTCGACAGTATTGATGCGGTTGATTTAGTTGTAAAAATTAAAGAGTTAACGGGCAAACAAGTAAAGCCTGAAGACTTTAAAAATGTGAGAACCGTACTGGATGTTGTAACGGTAATCCAGAACATGACTGCTGAATGAAATTTATTCTTAAAGGGATAGTTGCAGCACTTTTTGTGCTGTATCCCTTTATTGTGGGTTGGAGTCTGACACACGGACAATTCATTTGGGTGAGCCTATTACTCATCGGATTAGGTGTGGTCAGACTTTTTAGTAAAGGCAACTCATTATTATGGCCTTTAACTGGTTTTGCCATTGTTTGTGGCAGTCTTAGCTTGTTGTCACATAATCATGCTTGGTTAAAGTTATATCCGGTTGGCATGAGTTTGGGTGCATTGGTTATTTTTGCACTGACACTGATAAAACCACCGTCTATGATTGAACGCTTTGCCCGACTCGTTGAACCTGATTTACCTCCTTCTGGTGTGCAGTGGACCAGACAGGTGACTAAGGTATGGTGCATTTTCTTTTTCTGTAATGCATTGATTGCTTTAAGCACCGTACTTTTTACATCGACTCAGCTTTGGGTCATTTATAATGGCTTTATTTCTTATGTGCTGATGGGCATTTTGTTCGTTGGTGAATTTATTTTGCGTAAGCGACATCAGCGTTTACATTCTACAAATCATTAATTAAAAACTATGCACTGTCATTTTCAAAAATTCATCGATTCAGCTCATCCACTTTGTATAGATGCTGCTCTACATTCGACCAGTTTTACTCAATTTTGGCAGGACGTTGCCTTACAAGCTGCTGCAATTGCTCAAATGGAAAATTTAACTTGGGCATTATGGGAAGCAGACAGCTATGAATTTCTGGTTTTATTATTTGCCGCTTTGTTAGCGGAAAAGCAGGTACTTTTACCACCAAATCGGGTACGCGAATTAGAACAGGATTTTGCAGCACAGCGGATTTATTTTTTAAAGCGTCAAGATGTTGAAAAAGTTGTTCCTTTATCTTTAACCTTAGATGATGCTTTTTTAGAGCAGGCGCAACTCTATTTTTATACGTCAGGTTCAACAGGTGAACCTAAAAAAATTCCAAGGACACTCAAACAATTACTCAACGAAGTCCAAGGGTTGAGTCAAAGCTTTAGTTTTGATGAACATGCAATCGCGATTGCAACGGTTAG
This sequence comes from Acinetobacter sp. GN11, assembly GCF_054823985.1. Lineage (NCBI taxonomy): Bacteria > Pseudomonadati > Pseudomonadota > Gammaproteobacteria > Moraxellales > Moraxellaceae > Acinetobacter > Acinetobacter sp. GN11. The sequence goes on from NZ_JRVL01000150.1 coordinate 109,973, forward strand.
TCATCAACATATTTATGGATTACTGTTTAAATTACTGCTACCTCTAGCGACGGGTCGAAGTTTTTATGTGCCTCAAATGGCATTCCCAGAAGATGTGGTACAAGCTCAAAAACAATTAGAAATGTTGGGATTAAGCAATTATTTGATCTCAAGTCCTGCATTATTAAAACGCTGGACTACAGATGTAATTTTACAACAATGCCAGATGGTCTTTAGTTCGGGTGGCAAACTGGAAAGTGGTGTTCGTCCTTTATTAAATCGTCCGATTATTGAAGTTTTGGGAAGCTCTGAAACAGGTGGTATTGCCCATCGTGCTCAAGATGAAGATGCTTGGACTGCTTTTAGCAATGTGGCTATTCGTATTAAAGACCAACAGCTCATGGTGAAGAGTAATCATGCCTATGAGGATGACTGGATTACCACAGGTGATGGCGCAGCATGGTCAGATGCAACGTGTCAGACCTTTAAGCTTTTAGGACGTACAGATCGAATTATTAAACTTGAAGAAAAGCGTTTGAGTCTAGATGCGATCGAGCAAAGCATTCAAGCTTTAGATGCAGTACAGCAATGTCATGTACTGGTACTTGAACATGATCATCGTCAAATATTGGGATGTATTGTTGTTTTAAAAGAAGATGCACGGGAACAGTTACAGCAATTAGGTAAGTCGGCTTTTGTTGGTCATTTAAAACAACAGTTGAAAGACAACTTGGAAACGATCGCGATTCCACGTCAATGGCGTTTCCTCAGTCAGCTACCGCAAAATTCTCAGTCTAAACTCAATAAAAGCTATTTACAGACTCTATTTAAGCCTATGTTACAACCTGTGGTTTTGTCGCAGTCTCAAAGTTCAGATGACTATATTTTTAGCCTTGAATTTCCACCAGAGTTAGCGTGTTTTAAAGGGCATTTCCCAACACAACCTATTTATCCTGGGGTCGGGCAAATAGGTTTTTTACAACATTTTGCTAAATCAATTTGGTCGGACTTAAATTGGTGTCAGGGTTATGAACAGCTAAAATTTCAAAATCTGATCCGTCCTTATGCAATTGTACAACTTAAGCTTTCTCGAAAAGAGCATAAAGTGAGTTTTGAGCTACGCGATTCAGAACAGATTTTGGCTTCTGGGCGTTTATTATTCGCTTTGCAAACGGAAGTAGAGGGTTAAAAATGCAGACCAACTATGGCTTTGTTATCCCAGTTTATAACCATCCACATTATTTAGCAGATTTGATTTCTTATCTGGACAGTTTTGATCTACCGATTGTGTTGGTCAATGATGGAAGTGACGATGCTTGTAGCCAAATTTTAAAAGCATTGGCAGAGCAATATTCCCAAATTCACTTAATTGAACATGATGGGAATAAAGGGAAAGGGCAAGCCGTAATGACTGGTTTACGTGCAGCCTATGAGCTTGGTTTAAGCCATGCATTACAACTCGATTCAGATGGGCAACACCACTGGGATGACATTCCTAAATTTATTGAGCAGTCCCAACAACATCCTGAGGCCATGGTAATTGGTCAGCCATACTTTGATGAATCTATTCCTAAAAAACGGTTGTATGGTCGTTACATTACCCATTTTTGGGTGTGGCTTAATAGTTTGTCTTTTGAAATTAAAGACAGTATGTGTGGGTTTCGCGTGTACCCGCTTGAAAGCACAGTGAAGGTATTGAATAGCGCTAAATTCCAGCCACGTATGGGCTTTGATAGTGAAATTTTAGTGCGTTTAAAATGGGAAAATACCCCTTTTATTAATGTACCTACACCTGTGGTTTATCCAGAGCAGGGTATCTCTCATTTTCATGCTTGGCGAGATAACCTAGGCCTGAGTAAAGCACACGCAACTTTGTTTATGGGCATGTTGATTCGTTTACCTAAGCTTTTAAAGCAAAAGCTTCAAGGTTAATTATGACAGATTCAGCTTCTCCAAAATGGAACGATATTAAAGAGCGAGGAGGCATGTTGCCCCTTATGCTCGTGTTGTGGTTTTACCGTTTTGGTGGACGTTGGTTATGCAAGTTGGTGATGTACTTTGTCATTATGTGGTACTGGTTATTTGCAGCCACAGCACGACAAGCTTCCTTACTTTATTTAAGTAAACTGCATCATTTTTCTGGAGCACAGTCGCCGTTTAACCACCAGCCAACGTGGGCAAATAGCTATGCGCATTTTATGCAATTTGGCGAATGTATTTTAGATAAGATTGAAGGTTGGCTAGGTCATATCTCCGAGCAAAATCTAGAAGTTTTTGGACATGAAAACTTTTCACAGCATTATCAAAAAGGCGCTCTTATTGTTGTCTCTCACTTTGGCAATATTGAATTACTTCGGGCAATTAAGTCAGAGCATCCACAGAAAATTAACGTACTGGTTTATCAAAAGCACGCGACAAAATTTAATGATTTTTTGAAAAAACTAAATGATAAGGCGGATGTCTGTCTTTTATCAGTCGATGAGTTGGGTATTGAAACCGCGATGTTGCTGCAAGATAAAATGGAGCAAGGTGAGTGGGTCATTGTGGCGGCAGATCGAGTCCCTGTGCAGTCAGATCGTGTACAGCATGTTGATTTTTTAGGGGAGTCAGCAGCTTTCCCGCAAGGGGCATGGATCTTAGCAAATTTACTCAAAGTGCCTGTTATTGCAGTTTTTTGCTACCGCATGCAGCAGCAGTTTCAAGTACATATTCATTCAATTGCCGAGCAGGTAAATTTACCCCGCGCTAATCGGGTTGAAGGTATGCAAACTTTAACTAAAACCTATGTTGCTATATTAGAACAGCATTGTCTGCGTGCCCCTTATCAATGGTTTAATTTTTATAATTTTTGGACGAAATAACATGCGTGTGTTAACCGTAGGTGAACAGCCACTGAGTATTGAAGATGTCGTTTCTGTAGCAAGAGGCGAATGTCAGGTTGCTTTACCTGAATCATCTTCGTGGCGTGAACTGATTCAAAAAGGTGCTGATTTTCTCGATCAGTTACTTGAAGAAGAAGGTGTTATCTATGGTGTAACCACGGGTTATGGTGACTCGTGTTTAGTTGAAGTGCCATTACATCAGGTTAATGAACTACCACTGCATCTTTCACGTTTTCATGGTTGTGGTTTAGGTGAAAACCTAGATGTGATCACTGCACGTGCAGTAGTGGTGACGCGTTTATGTTCGTTGGCTCGTGGTTATTCAGGTGTGTCTTTGGCATTGCTTGAACGATTGGTTTGGCTACTCAATGAAAATGTGATTCCAGTCATTCCATCTGAAGGTTCAGTCGGGGCAAGCGGTGATTTAACGCCGTTGTCTTACATTGCTGGAACGTTAATCGGGGAGCGTGATGTCTATATTGATGGAAAAATTACTCCTGTTGCTCAAGTGTATGCCGAAAAAGGTATACAACCATTAACGCTCAGACCAAAAGAAGGTTTGGCGCTTATGAACGGCACTGCCGTGATGACGGCGATTGCTTGTTTAAATTATAAAAAAGCAGAGCAGATTGCACTCGCAAGTACTTTGATTACAGCTCTAAATGTATTGGCACTGGAAGGTAATCCAAGCCATTTTGATGAAGTATTGTTTGCTCAGAAACCTCATCCGGGGCAGCAACAGATTGCCAAACAATTACGTGATTGGCTCAACAGTGAAGTACAAACAGCACATCAAAGTCCGCGTTTGCAAGATCGTTATTCATTGCGCTGTGCGCCGCATATTATTGGTGTGTTTGAAGACTCAAAAGTATGGTTACGTCAGTTTATTGAAAATGAGCTGAATTCAAGTAACGATAATCCATTGATTGATCCTGTAGGCATGCGTGTGTTGCATGGCGGGCATTTTTACGGTGGGCACATTGCACAAGCAATGGATAGCTTAAAAATTATGATTGCCAATATTGCTGACTTGATGGATAGACAGATTGCACAATTGGTCGATCATAAAATGAATCATGGTTTACCACGTAATTTAACGGGCGCAACGGCTGAACGTTTACCACTCAATCACGGCTTTAAGGCTGTACAAATTGGGGTATCGGCATGGACGGCAGAAGCTTTGAAAAATACTTTGGCAGCATCGATTTTTTCACGCTCAACCGAATGTCATAACCAAGACAAAGTCAGTATGGGTACTATTGCTGCACGTGATGCGAGCCGCGTGATCACCTTAACCCAGCAAGTCATTGCAGCACTTTGCTGCGCTAGTGTGCAGGCAATTCATTTAAAAGGTTTAACAGCACAGTTAAGCCCAACATTGCAGGCATTTATGCAATGGACCTTACAAAGCTTTGCATTTGTCGAAGAAGACCGACCATTACAAACCGAATTACAACAGATTGTTGATCGTTTAGACCAACTTGAATTGTTTAATCAACCAGAATTTATGGGATAAGGTGAGCCAATGCATGCAGATGTAATCATTGAAATTCCATTTCATGATGTCGATACCATGAATGTGGTTTGGCATGGGCACTATTTAAAATATTTTGAGATTGCGCGCTGTAAGTTGCTCGATCAATTTCATTACAACTATATGCAGATGAAAGAATCAGGCTATGCATGGCCTGTGATTGAAAGCCATGTTCGCTATGCATACGGTATTGAGTTTGAACAAAAGATTCGGGTTCGGGCCATTTTAAAAGAATGGGAAAACCGTTTGAAAATTGATTACTTGATTTTTGATGCTGAGTCAGGGAAACGTTTAACCAAGGGTTATACCACACAGGTGGCGGTGAATATTGAAGCTCGTGAAATGTGTTTTCAATCGCCACAGGTTTTGTTTGATCGCTTGAATGCATGGTCTGAGTTTCAACCAAAGAGGAATGCGTGATGTCTCAATTCATCAAAACTTTAGGTTTAGGTGCTGCTGTTTGGATGAGCAGTTTAAGTGCGGTCTATGCAGCGCCCACACAGATCACGCAAATTTTTCAGCAATTGTCACAGTCTCCAACCGTCCGTGCTGATTTTGAACAGCAAAAAAAGCTGCCATCGTTGAATAAAACTTTTGTATCGAACGGGTCTTTGTTATTTGCAAAATCTTATGGTGTGGCATGGCAAATCAAACGCCCAGTACAGGCGGACCTCATTGTTACTCCAACCAAATTGGTACAGAAAACTCAGCGTACATTTAGCCAAATACAAGTTGATCAATCGCCATATAGTTCGGTCGCGACTTTATTCTTACAGCTCATGTCTGGTAATGAACAGGCCTTAGCAAAGAATTTTAATGTGGTAAGTGCGAATTATAGTCCAGCGGGTTGGAGCATGAGCTTAACTCCGAAAAGTAGCTTGTTTAAAAAGTTATTTGTGCGTGTTGATGCTCAAGGGCAACAGTACGTCAGCCAAATCGTGATTACCGAGAAAGCGAATAATTTAACGACCATTCGCTTTAGTCACCAGACTTCTCAACCGACGACTCTAACGGCTGCTGAGCATGCGATTTTCCAACTGGCAAAATAAGTTCACCGCGCTTTGGTTAATTGCTCTGCTGCTCATTGCAGTGGGGCTTGGCGTGACGTGGCTGAATAAAGATATTCAGATTCAAACTAATATTTTTGCGTTATTGCCTAAAGTTCAGCAAGACCCAGAACTTGCACGTACTCAGCAGTACATGAATGAGCAACTCAACAATAAAGTATTTGTGGTGGTAGATGCCAAAGATGAAGCTGCGATACAACACGCCACCGAGTTTCTAACAGCACAAGCTAAGCAAAGTGCATTATGGCAACCGCTCAAACCACAACTTGATTTTGATCAATTTGCAAAACAGTTGTATCAACATCGAACAGGTTTGTTGAGTGCGCAAGATCAAGCCTTATTACAAAAGCAGGATTACCAGGCGCTGACTGAACAAAGTCTGATGCAGATGATGAGTCCAGGTATGCTTGTCACTGCTGAGTCACTTAAGCAAGACCCGCTCTTATTATTCCCTCGCTATGCCATGCACTTGGCAACGCCGTCACAACAAGATATTGAAATGGAGCAGGGCTTTGCCACCATTCATCATGAGCAAGGTATCTCTCGGCTTTTCGTATTACAGTTGACGCAAAGCCCATACAATATTGATTATCAAGAAAAGACCTCTACTTGGATTGAGCAAACTAAGCAAAAGTTAGCTGCAATGGGATTAAAATCTCATTGGACTGGAACTATTTTATTTTCAAATTTTGGGACGCAATCGGCTAAACAGGAAATATCAACCATTGGTGTTGGCTCGACATTGGGCTTAATTTTTCTGGTTTGGTTCGGCTTTCGTTCACTGCGACCTTTGGCGACCGAGTTTATTGCAGTTTCGACTGGAAGTTTTGTAGCATTTGCGGTCACACATTGGGTGTTTGGTGAAATTCACCTGATGACGTTGGTATTCGGTGCGAGTCTAATTGGTGTTTGTGTCGATTTTTCATTTTATTTTATGGCGATGCAATCGCAGCATAGAAAGCTTGGTGGGTTCCAGATTTTAAAACCATTATTGCCAAGCTTGTTCATGGGCCTAATGACCACATTAGTTGCTTACATCTTTTTGAGTTTTACTCCATTTCCGGGGTTCAAGCAGATTGCAGTCTTTTCAATTGTAGGATTAACTGCTGCGTGGATCAGTAGTGTACTGCTATTACCAAGATTACCTGCACTCAATGCCCAGCCAGCAATAAAAGCATTGTCTTGGATTGGACAAGCACGGTTATGGTTTCAGCAACGAACTAAAGTTCGTTATGGCTTGATTGCAACCATTTTAGCAGTAGGTACGGCGAGTCTTTTCTATCTTAAAAGTAACGATGATATTCGTAACTTACAAGGTATGGACGCGAGTTTAAAGCAGCAGGATCAAGCGGTTCGTGAACAATTTGGCCAGCAACAAAGCAGTGATTATTTTGTAGTACGAGCAGCTTCTGCAAATGAAATGCAGCAACAAGAGCAGCAACTGATTGGATACTTGCAACAGTTACAGTCACAAGGGAAAATTAGTGCATTTCAAGCTCTGGGACAATGGATTCCACCATTGGCAGAGCAGCAACACAATGTACAACTATTAATAAATATTCCAAAAGCGACTTTGCAGCAATATGCCCAAAGTATGGGGCTAAATGTTAATGACGTTTTAAAGTGGCAACAGCAACTGGCAACACAACCACTATTAGATTTTTCAGTATTTAAAGATCACCCTTTAGCTTTTTTACAGCCTCAAGCCAATGAACGATTAGTGATGGTGACAGGAGTGAAACAACCTGACGTGTTAAAGCAGCTTCATAATGATCATGTACATTTCCAGCAACCCATTACTGCAATGTCGGAAATGTTTGCTGAACATCGAGTGCAGGCTCAACATCTTCTGATTTATGCCTTAATTGGTCTGGCAGTTGGTTTGGCGCTTATTTATGGATTAAGTTCAATAGTGCCTTTGGTTTTGCCAGTAAGTTTAGCATTACTGAGCACTTTTGCTGTTCAGGCATGGTTAGGTGTGGAGATTAACCTGTTTAGTATTATGGCGACTTTTCTGATTATTGGGATTGGCGTTGATTATGCAATTTTCTATCGACATGGACATGATCACCCGCAAGTGGTTGGAATGGCATTATTTTTATGTATGATGTCGACTTTACTTGGCTTTGGATTACTTTCATTTAGCCATACTTATGCAATCCATTGTTTTGGTTTAACGGTTTTATTCGGGGTTATTTTCTCATTTATCTATGCGACTTTGTTAACCCCCGCAGATGAAAAACATATTGTAAATTTACAAGACCATTCATAATTTGAATAAATTAAAAAGGAAATTGTGCTATGAGCACTATAGAAAAAATTGACGTCGTGATTATTGGGGCTGGGCCATCAGGTAGTTCTGCTGCGGCACTTCTTCGAAAAAAAGGCTATACCGTTACGGTCATTGAAAAACAGCATTTTCCTCGTTTTTCGATTGGTGAGTCATTGCTACCACAATCTATGGCATTTTTAGAAGAAGCTGGTTTATTAGAAACAGTCCGTGAGCATGTCGAGCAATATGCTTTTCAATTTAAAAATGGGGCCGCTTTTTTACGTGGTAAACAACATAGCTTTTATAACTTTACTGAAAAATTTACGGATGGTCCGGGGACTACTTGGCAGGTTCGCCGTGCCGATTTTGACAATTTACTTGCCAAACAAGCTCAAGTTTATGGCGCAGACATACGCTTTGGACATGAAGTCTTAGATGTTAATGTTGCATCTGAACAGCCTGTACTTACTGTAATTGATGAAGACCAACAGCGTTATCAGATTCAAACTAAATTCTTGTTAGATGCGAGTGGCTTTGGGCGAATTTTGCCAAAGTTATTAGATTTAGAGAGTCCATCAAATTTTCCAGTACGACGTGCACTATTCACCCATATTGAAGATGGAATTACAGATGACCCAGAGTTTGATCGTAATAAAATTTTAATCACGGTGCATGAAAAAGATCACCGTGCATGGTATTGGCTCATTCCATTTGCAGATGGTCGAGCATCTTTTGGTATCGTTGCAGAACAAGATTTTTTTGATAAATACATAGTTGGACGTGCTGAAGATAATGAACCAGAGGCAATGTTTAAACGCATTTTAGCCGATGAACCAAGTTTGTCTCATGTACTACGTCAAGCTAAGTTTGATACACCTGTACGTACCTTGGTAGGCTACTCAGCGAATGTAAAACACTTAGCAGACCGCAACTATGCACTATTAGGTAATGCGGGTGAGTTCCTTGATCCAGTCTTTTCATCTGGTGTGACGATTGCTCTTAAATCTTCCAGTTTGGCTGTTCCTTTGGTTGAGCGAGTTTTGCAAGGTCAGCAAGTCGACTGGTTAGAGGAATATGAAAAACCATTACGCCGCGGTATTCAGGTATTTCGTGCCTATGTTGAGTCATGGTACGAAGGCGAGTTCCAAGATGTGGTGTTCTCGCAAAATCAGAATGAAGGTATTCGCCGTATGATTTCTTCATTATTGGCTGGTTATGCGTGGGATGAAAAAAATCCGATCCATAAAAATGCCAAACGTAGACTTAATACTTTGGCAGAATATTGTCGTGAAGGCTTGGCGCAAGAACAGGTACTTGAGGGATAACCATGCAACGCAAATGGGCAACGATATTACTCAGTAGCTTTATATTTTTAAATGGTTGTCAGGTCATGCCACATGCCAAAGGACTGCAAAGTCCACTATGGCAGGCTCAGACTTATCAGCGGCAAGATCAGGTTGAAGTTCAGTGGAAGCAGCAAAGTTTTAGCTTCTTGTTATATCAACAGCAAAAGGGTGCTGTACTGGATATGGTCGCTTTGAGCCTGACAGGTCAACAATTATTTAAGTTACAGTTTGATGGGCATCGGGTTCATGTTGAACAACGTATTGATCAAATGCGTTTATTGCCTTTTGAATTTGTGGTACGTGACCTTTTATTTGCGACATACCCTCAATTTTCGCATTTAGGACAGCAAGCTGTAGAGATGAAACAACAAGCAGACATGCAGATTGTTTATATGGAAAAGCAACCTGTGTTGCAGCTTAAACAAGGGCAAGGAAGCATTGAATTGATTAATGAACAAGTCCCTTATACCATGACGTTGAGTTCGATTGAGAACACCTTACAGACAGAAGAAAGTCCTACGCCATGAAACATCTACCTTCAGAAAATGCAGCTCCAATGGCAGTAGGCATACAATTTAGTGTTGGTTTATCTGCATTAGGCTGCGAACTTAATCAAATAAAACAAGCATTACAACAGCCACAGCAAACCTTGAGTTTGCGTAATGATTTAATCGCTGATCGTGATGTTTGGGTGGGACAATATACGCATCCATTATGTCCGCAAGTATCCGATGCTTTACAGTCTGTAGATTCACGTAATCTACGTTTTGCATTGACCGCATTATCTAAAATTGAAACAGAGTTAAAAGCCTATACGGCATCCTTTGAAAATAAACGTTTAGCCATTGTGGTAGGTACATCTACCTCTGGTATTGCAGATAATGAACTCTTACTTAAGCAATATTTTCAAGGGCAAACCGATCTATCGATATCTCATTATCCCCAAGAAATGAGCTGTTTAGCGAAAGCATTACAACAGTATTTAGGATGGGAAGGGCCAGCTTATACGATTTCAACAGCTTGTTCTTCAAGCGCTAAAGCATTAGCTGCAGGGCAGAGATTACTTCACGCAGATTTAGCAGATGTTGTGCTGGTTGGTGGCGTCGACACCTTGTGCAAGTTGACCCTAAATGGATTTAATAGCCTAGAAAGTTTATCTGAACATGTTTGCCAACCCTGCGGTGTAAATCGTGATGGTATTAATATTGGTGAAGCCGCTGCGTTTTTTGTTTTAAGTAAAGCCTCGGCTCCTGTGATGTTAATGGGCGCGGGTGAATCGATGGATGCATGGCATATTTCGGCTCCACATCCAGAAGGCAAAGGTGCAGCTTTAGCTATGCAGCGTGCATTAGAGATGGCTCATATTTCAGCTCAAGAGGTTGGTTATATCAACTTGCATGGCACAGCAACTCCACAAAATGACGCAATGGAAATTAAAGCTGTACGACAAGTTTTTGGTGATTATCAAGTTGCTTTAAGTAGCACCAAACATAAAACCGGACATTGCCTCGGTGCAGCTGGCGCTATAGAAGCTTTTATTTGTGAGCAAGTTTTAAAAGATCAAAGTTGGTTGCCAGTGCATCAAAATGTTGAGGTTGAACCAGATTTGGCTGACCAAAACTATGTGCAAGATGCCGAGTTAAAACAGCCCATCCGCTATGTCATGAGTAATTCTTTCGCTTTTGGGGGAAGTAATATTAGTCTTGTTTTTGGAGTGAAGCCCTGATGAAACTGGATGCAATTCAATATATTCCTCATGAGCAACCGATGGTATTTATTGACCATTTAACAGCTGTTGCAGAAGGGCGGGCGCAAGCAGAACTCACGATTACACCTGAGCTGATGTTTTGTGAAGCAGAAGGTTTGCCGACATGGGCAAGCATTGAAATTATGGCACAAACGATTAGTGCTTATTCAGGCTGGCAAGGCGAGCAGTCAAAACAAGCGCCAAAAGTCGGTTTTTTATTGGGAACGCGTAAGTTAAATTTACCGATTCCTTATTTCGCTTTAGGTTCACGATTGATCATTCAAATAGAACAACAATATTTTCATGAAGGACTTGGGCAATTTTCCTGTGAAATCAAATATGCTGAACACTGCATTCAGGCAACGTTAAGTGTATTTGAGCCAACAGAAACACCATTTGAATAACCACAAAGAATTAGGAATACATTGTGACAAGACGAATTTTAGTAACGGGTTCAAGTCGAGGAATTGGGAAAGCGATTGCATTACAACTTGCAAAGGCTGGTTTTGATGTAACTGTGCATGCCCGTTCGCGTCAGGCAGATGCAGAACAAGTCGTACAAGAGATTCAAGCTTTAGGGCAAAATAGCCATTATTTAATGTTTGATGTCACTGAACGCCAGACGGTTCAGCAAATTTTAGAACAAGATGTAGAACAGCACGGCGGATTCTATGGTGTTGTACTCAATGCAGGTCTTACCCATGATGGTGCTTTTCCAGCATTAACCGATCAAGATTGGGATGAAGTTATTTCGACGTCCTTAGATGGTTTTTATAACGTTTTAAAACCGCTCATTATGCCAATGATTCATTTGCGTAAAGGTGGTCGTATTGTCACTTTATCTTCGGTTTCTGGGATTATGGGTAACCGTGGACAGGTCAACTATAGTGCTGCAAAAGCAGGGTTGATTGGTGCGACCAAGGCTTTGGCACTCGAGTTGGCGAAGCGAAAAATTACCGTGAACTGTGTAGCACCTGGACTGATTGAAACTGAAATGGTTACTGATGAAGTCAAAGAGCATGCGCTTAAAATGATTCCATTGCAACGCATGGGACAGGTCGATGAAGTGGCGAGCGTAGTAAAATTCTTATGTTCAGATGAAGCCTCTTATATAACCCGGCAGGTTATCTCTGTGAATGGGGGGCTCATCTAATGAAACGTGTGGTTGTAACGGGAATGGCAGGAATTACCTCTTTAGGTGAAACCTCCGATGAGATCTTTGCTCGATTTGAAGCTGCCAAAAGCGGTATACGCTACATGCCGGAGTGGGAGCAATATGTTGACCTTCGGACCAAGCTTGCTGGACCTGTTGAAAATTTTCAAGTTCCAAAACACTTTAACCGTAAAGTCACCCGTGGTATGGGGCGTGTTGCGCTCATGTCTGTGGTTTGTGCGGAAACTGCTTTAGAAAATGCAGGATTGCTTGGACACGAAATTTTATCTAGTGGCGAAGCGGGTGTTGCCTTTGGTTCTTCTGCGGGGAGCGTAGAGGCCGTGGGTGAGTTTGCCAGCATGTTGCTTCATCAGAGCATGAGTAAGATTAATGCAACAACCTATATTCGCATGATGGCCCACACAAGTGCGGTGAACATGACCGTATATTTTGGTCTAAAAGGGTTAACTTTACCGACATCAAGTGCGTGTACCTCTGGTTCTATGGCTATTGGGCAGGCCTATGAAGCGATTAAGTATGGCAAACAACAGGTCATGATTGCTGGTGGTGCAGAAGAACTCAGTGCAGCAGGTGCTGCGGTTTTTGATGTATTGTTCGCGACCAGTGGAATGAATGACCAACCAGAAAAAACACCACGGCCATTTGATGCTAAGCGAGATGGATTGGTAATTGGCGAAGGCGCAGGCTGTTTAATTTTAGAAGAATATGAACATGCCAAAGCTCGAGGGGCTCATATATATGCAGAAGTGATTGGTTACGGTAGCAATACCGATGGTCAACATGTAACTCGCCCCGAGGCAGAAATGATGGGGCGCTGTATGCAATTGGCACTTAAAGATGCATCTGTAGAAGCTAAAGACATTGCTTATGTGAATGCGCACGGCACCTCAACTGATCAAGGTGATGTGGCTGAAAGTCAGGCGACAGCAGCAGTTTTGGGACGTAAGCCGATCAGCTCTTTAAAAAGTTACTTTGGACATACGCTGGGGGCGTGTGGAGCTATTGAAGCTTGGCTGAGCATTGAAATGATGAATCGTGGCCGTTTTATTCCAACTTTAAATCTAGATGAAGTCGATCCACTGTGCGGCGATCTGGATTATATCGTTCAGCAACCGAGAACTTTGGATGCTGACATTATTATGAGCAATAACTTTGCTTTTGGCGGAATTAATACTTCACTTATTTTTAAACGTGTTAAACAATAAGGAACACAACAATGTTAAATAAAAAACTTTTATTTGTAGCAATGCTAAGTGCGGGTTTTACTGCCACTGTTCAGGCTGGAGATGAAGTACATCAGTTAAACTTTAAAGAAGCTGTAGACCGTGCAGTTGCAGATGGTACTTTAGATGGTTCAGTAAAGTTTTATTTAAAGGGTACAAAGTCTGGCGGTAAAATTATTCAAAAAGATGCGGTGACTAATAAAAAGACCAATGGTTTTGGTAAGTCAGCAGCAACGTCTTGTGACTGGGTTTTGCGTTCAGCACTGATCCAAATGCAAAACAATGCTAAAGCACAAGGTGCAAACGCTGTTACCAACATTGTGAGCTATTTTAAAGCTAATGAAACTACAAGTACGACAACTTACGATTGCTATAAAGGTGCCATGATGGCGGGTGTTACCTTAAAAGGCGACGTGGTTAAATTCTAATTAATTTTAAATAAGGTCGGGATAATGTCTAAACGTAATATCGAAGTCTATACACAGACATTGTCCCAGCTTCTTTTAAAATCTAAACAAGATTTTCCAGATTTCCGTACATTTAATCATTATAAAAAACAGCAAATACATAATATTAGAAATGAGCTGCTAGCACAGAAATTACAAATTACAATAACGGATTTGGAGTTTGCAAAGCATGAGCATGGTAAGCCATATTTATTGAATCATAATTTAGATTTTAATCACTCTCATAGCCAACAATATTATGCTTTAGCGATGAGTCAGCAGGTTAAAGATATAGGCGTAGACGTTGAAGAATTAGACCGTAAAGTTCGTTTGGAAGCTTTAGCCCAGCATGCATTTCATCCTGATGAATATGCAACATGGCAAAGTCTAGAACAAGATAGAGAATATTGGTTTAAAGTCTGGACGACTAAAGAGGCTGTTCTAAAAGCTTCAGGTCTCGGCATCCGCCTAGATTTAAATACTTTAAATACTCAAGCACATCCTACAGACCGTGGCGGAATATGCTCGCATGAACTTATTGGGACATTTGCTTATCAAAACTTCGTTGTAGGCAATATGATTCTAACAGTGGCATGGCGTTCAGAATTATCGTGCCGTGGTTTTCAGTTTCCTACAATTCAGCTTCATTCACTTGATGGTGAATTCACCAAATAGCACACATAAAAAAACCGCGAATTACGCGGTTTTTTAGTTTAGAGCAAGCTAAAAAATTAAGCTTGACCTTCAACAGCTTGAGCACGTTGCATATTCGCTTCGAACTCTGCATCAAAATTGATTGGAGTAAGAAGTAACTGTGGGAAGCTACCTTTAGTCACTAAATCATTTACCGCTTCACGTAAGAACGGGAACAAAATATTTGGGCAATAAGCGCCTAAAATATAAGGTAAACGATCTTCTTCAACGTTATCAATCAAGAAAATACCTGATTGAGTGATATCTACAATGAACGCTGTTTCGTTGTCGTTATCGGCTTGTACCACAACTTTTAAAGAAACTTCAAAATGAGTTGGATCAATTTTTTCTGCAGCAGAAGAAAGATTGATATTGAGTTCAGGTTGCCATTGTTTAGTAAAAACCTGCGCCCCAGGAACCTCAAAAGAAATATCTTTTGTATAAATACGCTCTAAAGCTAATTGTGGTTGAACTTGTTGTTCTTCGCTCATTGTTTTTTCCTTAATATGGATGCGAGATTAAGCCAATAATTCGTCAAGTTTACCTTCACGCTCTAAAGCATAAAGTTGGTCAAAACCGCCAATAAACTGATCGTTAATAAAAATTTGTGGGACAGTACGATGATTAGTACGTTGCATTAATTCAACACGTACTTCTGGTGCTTCAACAGAAAGATTTACTTCTTTGTAAGCAACACCTTTACGCTCAAGTAACTGTTTAGCACGAACGCAATACGGGCATACAGAAGTTGAGTAAACAATGACATTTGCAGTCATAATAATTCTCCTTAAGCTTTTGGTTTGCTTTTAACAAGAGGTAAGCCTTGTGCTTTCCAGTTACTAATACCACCATCAAGACGATAGCTGTCATGGTGAGCAACTTTTTGCAAAGCACTACCAGCAACTTGCCCGAGGTTGCAAATAAATACTAATGGACGCTCACTTGCTTTTAATTCATCAGCATGACTTGCAATTTGGCTGAAAGGAATATTGCGGCTGCCACTAATATGACCTTCACGGAAGTCTTTACTATCGCGCAAGTCGATGAGTATGGCATTTTTCGCTTTCACTAAAATACCAAGCGACTGTGGTGAAATTTTACGACCGTTACGTTGACCTTCAAAAATGAAGAACAACACGACCAAGACTCCGAGCGTACCAAACAAAATGGGGTGATTCCCCATAAACTCTAACCAGCGTTCCACAAGTCACCTAAAAAAAAATTAAAAACAAAATTGACCTAGAGTATAGCGTATATAGATGGTGATCAAAATCACCACTTCAAGGGCAAAGCGGACAGAAAATTAGTTTTTTTGCTGTGCTTCTTGAATCTCATCATTTAAACGCAAAAAGCTATCTAGGCGCCGTGGTAAAATTTCACCAGATTCTACAGCTTGTTTTAACCCACAGTTCTTTTCATGAGTATGGGTACAATTACGGAATTGGCAAGAACCCAAATGTGCTTCAATTTCTGGAAAGCCCATACGAATTTTTTCTAAATCAAGATGCCAAAGTCCAAACTCACGAATTCCCGGTGAATCGATTAACGCACCATTTTTACCGAAATTCATTAAACGTGTAGACGTTGTTGTGTGCTGACCGAGCGCAGAGTTTTCAGAAATAATATTTGTTTTCTGCTCTGCATCTGGAATTAATACATTAATTAAAGAACTTTTCCCTACACCCGATTGACCAACGAAAGCTACCGTTTCGCCATCTAAACGTTCAGATAAAGCAGAGATATCTCCCTTTTTAGACTGACAAATCATCACCTCATAACCCAAAGTTTTATATTCTTCTAATAGCGTGAGAATTGGGTCATTTTCAGTGAGTAAATCTGATTTATTTAAGACTAAAAGTGCAGGAATGTTAGCGTCTGCGCAAGCCACTAAATAACGGTCGATTAATGTCGGAGCTGGCTCAGGAAGGGGAGAAAATACAATTACAATCAAACTGATATTTGCTGCAACGGGTTTAACCTTGTGATAACGGTCTGGACGGGTAAGTAACGAGTTGCGTGGATGAATGGCAGTAATAATGCCTAAACCCGTGTTTGGGTCAGCCTGCCATTTAACTCGGTCACCAGTCACAAGTAACTCAAGGTTAGTTCGAGTATGACAGCGCCATACGCTTTTGAGCTCGATAGGTTTCCAGAATGGTTCTGGCTCTCCTTCGGCAACTTGAGGTTTTTCTGGGTGATGCTCAGGTACAGAGAGTGCCTGTACTTCGAGTTGGCGGCCATAATGTTGTACAACGAGTCCGTCCAGATCTTGTGAAGTATCTGCCTCTTCTTGGCGAGTTTTGTGCTGTTTTTCAATACGACGTTGCTGTTGTTCAGTTAAACGACGCTTACGAATTAAAGCCATTCATATCCCAAAAAAACCACTGTTTGAAGATGGCAAAAATAGCATGAAGCGGCTATAGAATTACAGCGCAGATGCAAGAAATTTGCTACTATTGATGTTTTTACGGCATTTAGAACGTACATACATGAGCAGTACTTTAAATACACGATTAATTTGGATTGATCTGGAAATGACTGGTTTAGATACCGATAATGACCAAATTATTGAAATCGCAACAATTATTACAGATGATAATTTAAATGTACTTGCCGAAGGTCCGGTCTTGGCTGTCCATCAACCTGATCGTATTTTAAATGCAATGGATGAGTGGAATACTCGCCAACATGGACAATCTGGGTTAGTTGAACGAGTTCGTCGTAGCAAATTGACAGCTCGTGATGCTGAGCTACAGACTTTAGAATTCCTAAAAAAATGGGTTAATCCAAAAGTTTCACCAATGTGCGGTAATTCGATTTGTCAGGATCGTCGTTTCTTACATCGTCTTATGCCTGAACTTGAGCAATATTTCCACTATCGTAATCTTGATGTATCTACGGTAAAAGAACTTTCAAAACGCTGGCGTCCTGAAATCATGAGCGGTCTGAAAAAGAATGCATCGCATTTGGCAATGGATGATATTCGTGACTCGATTTCGGAGTTGAAATATTACCGTGAATATTTCTTTATTATGAACACTGACGGTAAAGATTAATAATTTTGCCCGAGTGATATGAAAGGGAGGCTATTGCCTCCTTTTTTATTGTTTAAAGGGGATTGTTACAATAATGCCGATCGCTTGATTTGGCTTTCATATTCATTTTGCTTAAAATGATGTTTTAAATTTTTATTATAAAAAGAGAGCATTTATGCAAAGTAATAACCCGATACTGACCCGTGTTGAAACGGTCAGTGACTATAGTCAACCGATGACTGTGCAAGGTGCGATTCAAAAATCTATTATGCTGACAGTCATTGCAGCGACTGTGGGCATTGCTTTATTTTTATACGCAGCTTTTACTGCAAATGTTGGTATTGCTTACGCCGCTTCAATTGTTGGTGCAATTGGTGGATTGGTTTTAGCTTTAATTGCCACATTTAAACCGACGACTGCACCAACCTTGGCAATTCCTTATGCACTATTTGAAGGTGCATTTTTAGGTGGTATTTCTTTTACTTTTCAAATGAAATACCCAGGTGTGCCTTTACAAGCATTACTTGCAACTTTTGTGACAACATTGGTCATGTTTGGTCTATATAAATTCAAGATTGTACGTGCAACTGAAAAATTCAAGTCAGTTGTGATATCTGCGTCTTTGGCTATTTTTCTTGTATTTATTGTTCAGATGATCATGCGTTTAGCGTTTGGTTCAAGCATTCCTTATATTTTTGAAAGTAACTGGTTAGGCATTGGCTTTGCTGCATTTATTGCTGTGATTGCGTCACTTAACCTGATTTTAGATTTCGATTTAATTGAAACAAATGCAGCTTACCGCGCTCCAAAGTTTATGGAGTGGTTATGTGGAATTGCATTGCTCTCAACTTTAGTTTGGATGTATATCTCTTTTTTACGTTTGATTGGTTTGTTATCTGACGACTAAGATTATATTCATCTAGAAGTCGCTCCTCATGAGGGGCGATTTTTTTTCGTGCGATTTTTGAAAAAAGATGCATTATGCAATTTCGAAAACCGTTGAATATTGGCATTATGCTTTAAATTGTTTTGAGTGAGATCGGCATGACACAAGGACTTTTAGCAGGTAAGCGCTTTTTGATTGCAGGCGTTGCTAGTAAATTATCAATTGCTTTTGGTATTGCCCAAGCATTACACCGCGAAGGTGCAGAGCTTGCGTTTACTTATCCAAACGAAAAATTAAAAAAACGTGTGGATGACTTTGCTGAGCAATTCGGTTCTAAGCTTGTGTTTCCATGTGATGTAGCAGTTGATAGTGAAATTGACAATGCATTTGCAGAACTTGCAAAACATTGGGACGGTCTAGATGGCGTAGTTCACTCTATTGGCTTTGCTCCTGCACATACGCTTGATGGTGACTTTACTGACGTGACTGACCGTGATGGTTTCAAAGTTGCTCATGACATCAGCGCATACAGCTTTATTGCGATGGCTCGCGCTGCAAAACCATTATTACAAGCTCGCCAAGGCTGTTTATTGACTTTGACTTACCAAGGTTCTGAGCGTGTAATGCCTAACTATAACGTTATGGGTATGGCAAAAGCTTCTTTAGAAGCAGGTGTTCGCTACTTAGCCTCAAGCTTGGGTGTTGACGGTATTCGTGTAAATGCGATTTCTGCGGGTCCAATTCGCACATTGGCTGCTTCTGGTATCAAATCTTTCCGTAAGATGTTAGATGCTAATGAAAAAGTTGCTCCGTTAAAACGTAATGTGACCATTGACGAAGTGGGTAATGCAGCATTATTCCTTTGTTCGCCATGGGCTTCAGGTATTACTGGTGAAATTCTATATGTAGATGCTGGTTTCAATACTGTAGGTATGAGCCAATCTATGATGGATGATGAATAAGTTTTAAAATTTATTCGGACATAAAAAAGCCGTAGTTGAAGGACTACGGCTTTTTTAATTGGTGCAAGTTATTGAGGAAGTTCTTTTACAGGTGAACCACCTAAAGCTTGCATGAGGGTGACATAAGCATTGTATTGGTTTTGCTTAGTTTCAACGAGGCTTAAACGTGCAGTACGTGTAGTTTGCTGAGCATCAAGAAGTGTTTTTAATGCGACAGCACCATAACGATAACGGACTTCAGTTAGCCGTTCGGTCTTTTCCGCAAGTTCAACATTACGCTCTTGTAACGCTACTTGTTTGTCGAGTTCTGTACGACTTGATAAAGCATTTTCTACATCAGCAAAAGCCTGATAAAGCGTCTGGCGATATTGAATAATCGCTTTTTCATAATCCAGATTGCTAATCGCAATATCTTTCTTCATATCGTTATATTGCAAAAACGGTAAGCTTAAACTTGCACCTAAAGTTAGGGCAGGGTTACGTAACAGTTCTGTCAACGATGTACTTGTTGAACCCAAACTACTGGTTAAGCTAATCGATGGATAGTAGCTCGCCTTAGTAGCATCTTTAGTCGCGAGCGCCTTTTTCAAACGAAGCTCAGAGGCTTGTAAATCGGGACGGCGCGATAAAATATCGGCAGGTAAACCTGCACCAATTGCTGGTAGTGCATTGCGTGGCAAACGTTTGGGCTCTTGAATGTTTAACTGTTGCAATGGTTCATGTAAGAGCACGGCAATGGCAGTTCGTGTTTCAACCAGTTGTTGCTCAATTTGACTTAAGCTCGCTTTTTGGCTTTGTACCGATTGTTCTGCTTGAGTTAGATCTACACCTGAAACTGCGCCAGCTTTATATTGAATCTGTACCAAGTCATAAAGCTTCTGAGAAGTTGCTAGACTCTGCTGTGCAGTTGTATAACGCTCATTTAAATAACCAAGTTGCCAATAAAGTTTGGCAGTGGTGGCAATTAAACTTTGTCCAGTGGCTTGTAGATCTTGTTCAGTCGCTAAAGCTTCCCATTTACTTGCTTCAGTTTGGCGTGCAAGCTTACCAAACAAATCAATCTCATAGCTTACGCCTGCACTCATTGATAGGCCTTTAGAACTGTCATCTCCCGAATTTAAATCGAAAGAATGGCCTGTTGAGATTCCCGTGTTTGTAACACGAAGCCCTTGTTGGTTTGCAGTTAGATCAGCTTGTAGACGGGCTTGTTTTAAGGTAATCCCTGCGACAGCTAAGTCACTGTTACGTTCTAATACATTATTTACGAGCTGATTAAGCTGTGCATCACCAAAAAGTGTCCACCAACGGTCAGAATATTGATCGGCAGACATGGTTTTTGCTTTTGTGGCGTCATACTGAAAACTACCCGGAACTTGTACCACAGGTGTTTCATAAGGTGTTTTTACCACAGCAGCACATCCAACAAGGGAGCTTGTGAGGAGAAGTGCTGTGCTGAGTTTAGTCATAGAGAAAGACATGCAATTTTCCTTATTCTCGTGATAGTGCTGCAACTGGGTCGAGTTTTGCGGCATTCTTGGCTGGTAAGAAACCAAAAACGACACCAATCAGTGTTGAACACACA
The DNA here is from genome assembly GCF_054823985.1 of Acinetobacter sp. GN11. NCBI lineage: Bacteria > Pseudomonadati > Pseudomonadota > Gammaproteobacteria > Moraxellales > Moraxellaceae > Acinetobacter > Acinetobacter sp. GN11. The sequence goes on from NZ_JRVL01000150.1 coordinate 130,801, forward strand.
AATGCTGCAATAATAGAAGTGCTTGAATAAGCCACGCTAAAGTTTCCGCCGGCAAATTTATTAATGAGTTGTCCAAGGCCGAGCGACAGCAAGACGCCAAGCACACCACCAATTAAACACACTAAAATTGCCTCAATAAGGAATTGCTGCAAAATATCACTTTGACGAGCACCTACAGCCATACGCACACCAATTTCCTGAGTACGTTCAGTCACAGAAACCAACATAATATTCATTACCCCGATACCGCCAACGACCAATGAAATTACGGCAATTGCTGAAACCAGAAGAGTCATCGTACTGGTTGTTTTCTCAATGGTTTGACGGATACTGTCACTGTTCATAGTGAAAATATCTTGTGCACCATGGCGCTGGGTTAATAAGTTTACAATCGCATTTTCTGCGGCTGTAGTTGAATATTTATCATTAATACGAACCACAATATTGCGGACATGGGCTTGACCTAACATACGGCTCATTACGGTTGTATAAGGCATATATACATTGAGCGTGTCATCTGAACCCATACCACTGGTTTGCGGTTCTACAATTCCGATAATTCGAGCAGGTACACTACCAAGTAACACCACTTGTCCAATTGGGTTAGTGCCATCACTAAAGAATTGTTTTTGAGTATTGGTATCAATCACCACATCTTGTGAACGATCGCGAACACTGCGTTGGTCAAAAGTTTGGCCATCTTTAAAGACTAGACCTTTTACATCGAAATAATCGTTACTCACACCGTTAATGGTCGCGTTTGCTTCATTTTGTTGATAACGAATGGTTTTGGATGTGCTGACCATTGGACTGACCGCACTCACATAAGGCTGCGTCATTAATGCATCTGCATCAGCAGGCACCAATGTTTTAAAATTGGCTGTTTTAGAGTTATCACCAAATCCTTTCCCCTGAAACACCGTAATCGTATTGGTGCCGAGGCCGCTAATATTGCTTAAAATTTGTTGTTGAGAACCTTTACCTAGAGCGACCACTGTAACAACAGATGCGATACCAATAATGATCCCAAGCATGGTTAAAAAAGTACGCATGCGATGGGCATTCATTGACAGTAAAGCCATTTGGAAGGCTTCTGATAAACGGTCTAAAGTAGAACGCCATGCAGAAATACTTTTACCTTTCTTCTGTTTACCTTGTAAAGCAGGAGCGGCATCAGGATCGGACTTGACTGGTTCTGCTGCTTGATCCGGAACATTAGGACGGTCGCTAATAATTTCTCCGTCACTGATTTCGATAATACGCGTCGCATTTTTTGCAACTTGCATATCGTGGGTGACTAAAATAATAGTGTGACCAGCGGCATTGAGTTCACGCAAAATACGCATTACCTCAACACCACTATGAGAGTCGAGTGCCCCCGTCGGTTCATCTGCCAGAATAACGTCACCGCCATTCATGAGGGCACGAGCAATAGAAACACGTTGCTGCTGACCACCAGAAAGCTGACTTGGTCTATTAAGTGTTTTAGTGCCTAACCCTAATTCGGTAAGTAGAGCTGTTGCGCGTTGTTTACGCTCAGAAGGCGTAACACCTGCATAAACTGCTGGAACCTCAACGTTGCCTTCAGCCGATAAGTCACCAAGCAAATGGTAGCGCTGGAAAATAAAACCAAAATATTCACGGCGTAATCGAGCGAGCTGATCTGGCTCTAACTTACCAGTCTCTTGTCCACTGACTTTGTAACTACCACTGGTAGGGCGGTCTAAGCAGCCCAAAATGTTCATGAGCGTTGACTTACCTGAACCAGACTGGCCGACAATGGCAACCAGTTCGCCTTCATAAATGGTAAGGTCAATCCCTTTTAAAATTTGTATTGTGCTTTCGCCAGCAGGGAATTCCCGGACCAGATTGCTGACTTCAAGCAAAGCTTGTTTTGTCATGCTTACATTCCCATTGGGCCACTACGGCGACGGTTATTACTACTATTTGCTGATGCAGCAGAAGTATCTGCACTATCGGCAATGACAACTTGATCACCTTGTTTTAAGCCCGCAAGAACTTGCGCATTTACACGGTTGTTGATGCCAACCAAAATTTGAGTTGGTTTAGTTGAGCCATCGGCTTGTAATATGCGTACAACACTTAACGTTAATTTACCTTGTTCAATTAACTGTTTTTGCTCAGCAGTCAGGTTAAGACGCTCCAGACGAGCTCCATTTCCTTGAGATTTTTTAGCAGCTTCAGGTGTAGAGCTTGCTTTATCAGATGATTGGCCTGATTTTCTTTGACCTGAAAATTGTTTAGAGCTCAGTGCTGATGATGGAACGAGTAGGGCATTTTTAGCTGAGTTTAATACGATATAAACTTGTGCAGTCATATCAATACGCAATTTACCATCGGTATTTGGCACATCGAATAAGGCATTATAGTAAACAGCTGAACTCGTTGTTGAGCTTGTCGTACTTGTTGATTCGCTAGAAATAGAATCTGGAGCAGGTTCAATCTGACGTAAAGTTGCATAACGCTTAGTGTCTTCACCTAATGTAGTGAAATAAACCTGTTGTCCTTTCTCAACTTTCATAATGTCAGCTTCACTGACTTGAGCCTTGATCGTCATATTTTGTAGTTTTGCAATTTTGACAATTGTTGGTGCACTTTGATTGGCGTTTACTGTTTGACCTTCTTCAGTCACAATTGCGACAACCGTACCATCTGTTGGAGCAACAATACGCGTATAACCAATATTGGTTTGCGCCGTAGATTTTGTGACTTTTGCAGATTCGATTTGTGCATCTAACGCTTTGATTTGTGCTTGAGCTGTTTTATAGCTTGCCTCAGCCGATTCTAAATCTGCGCGTGGTGTTGCATCTTGGGCATACATTTGTTGCTGACGGCGGTATTCAAGTTGTTTTTCATTCAAAGAAGCAACTTGTTGAAGGCGCTGTGCTTCTAAATTTTTAATATTTGCATCAGATGTTTTTAAACTATTTTCTTGGGTCGTTGAATCAATCTGTGCAATGAGTTGACCTTGCTTAACTTGATCGCCAAGCTGCACATACATCTTTTTAACCTGACCAGATACCTGCGCACCAACACTAATCAGTTTGGTTGCATCAAGTGTACCCGTTGCAAGTACATTATTTTCAATATCCCCGCGTGTTACCTCGGCAGTAATATATTGTGGCTGTTGCTGTTTTGGCTTGAAAAACTTCCAAGCTAATAGAGCGATAATGACTATACAGATGATGATAATAACAAGTTTGATTGGCTTTATTTTTGGCATGGCGAGAGGTCGAAAAGTTTAAAATTTAATTTAGTATAAAAGCGAAATGAGGATAAAACGTGAATTTTTATGATATTTCAGGAATGAAGAAAAATGATTCAGCCGAATTACTGTATAAATAATGTTTTCCCACATAATTCAGCAATCGCTTGCTGCATTAGATGTTCTGCATTTTCGTTCGACATTCCTTTAATTGCTGCATCAATTTGCAATAGAAGGGTAGACCAGCCTAAAAACTGTTGTGGATTTAGTCTTCTTAATGCTTGTTGATATAAGCTGACTTTTGTTTTCCAGATACCGAGCTGTAAGGCATTATGGGGTTGTTCAAACAATTGCATCAACAAACGCATTTCTTTACTTAAAGTCCATAAAATCAGACTATCTGGTTCGCCTGCTGCAATTAAATATTGAAAAATCTTAATAGATTGTCCAAGGTTACCTTCTAATAACGCATCACTTAAATCATAAGTGGTATAGCGTGATTGATCTTGTAGGCAGGCATATAATTGTTCAATTTGAATCAGTTTTTGGTCTGGGAAGGTATCTCTTACACGCATTAAGCTATTTTTAGCTGCAAGCAAATTGTGCTCATGATGCTGCATTAACCATTGCCAAGCATCGTTGTCGAGCTGGATCTCAAGCTTTTCTGCTTCTACATTTAAAATACGTTGACGGTCTTGTGGATAATTTGCCGTTAGGGCGACTACAACCCCATTTGCCTCAACAACTTGAAAAAAAGCAGACTTTAAACTACTACTATCTTGTTTGGGTAAAACAATTAAGAGCAGGTTATGTTCATTATGTTGTATATAGCTTTTGAGTTGTTTTAAGCCATTCGCATCAGGTTTTATATTGCCGTGTACTTCAATAGCAAGCTGCTGAGAAAATAAAGATAAACTATTAAGTGCGTTAAACACATTTTTCCAGTCGCTTACGCTACTAATATCATAGCGCTGTCTTTCAACTTCTTGTTGTTGCCAGCTTTTGCGAAAGGCATCTAATAAATTTTGTTCTAATAAAGGCTCTTGCCCATGCAAAATCCACGCACCCCGAGCTTCCGGAGTACGTTTTAAGGCTTGTAAATAGTCAATTTTCATTGCTGGCAAAAATACAGATTAAGGCTGAGCTTTTGGTAAGCGATTTGCTGAAATCTGACGAGTAATTTGCTGTGCAATATCATCAATTACAATGCGTTGTAAGTAACTTTCTTGCTGATTTTCAGTGTTGACTGTTGCCAAGTCATATTGATAACTACGAGATGCAGTTAATGAGCGTGGCTCAGTAATTTTATTACCCTGACGATCTTCAATCTGGAAGGTTACGGTCAAACGTAATAATACTTCAGTTAGTTTTCCATTTAAAAGCTGACGACGTGGTGTGTACTCTAAAACACGAAGTACATAGGCGTCATTATCATTGCTGAGTTGAACACCATTGGCAGCTAAATACACTTTTAACTGCGTTTCCAAATCATCAGTTTTAGCTGGTAACTCAAGGCTTAATTTTTTATAAACAAGCGGAGTCGCAGTCGGGTTGGTTCCTTTTAAATGAAATCCACACCCGACTAAGCCTGCACTAAGGCCTAAGGTTAAAACAACAGCGGCTAAACGTTTGGCAAAGTGCATGCTTGATCCTCTCATTAATAACTTTAATTAAACCACGAGGTTAACGAGTTTATTTGGAACCACAATTTCTTTTTTTGTTGGTCCGGTTAAGAATTGTTGAACTTCTGGTAGAGCTTTAGCTTGAGCTAAGAGATCTTCCTTAGAAATATCAACAGAAACTTCAAGTTTACCGCGAAGTTTACCGTTAACCTGTACAACAATCGTTTGTGTATTACGTGTTAACGCAGAAGCATCAACTTCAGGGAAAGTTGCTTCCGTAACGTCTGTGCCGAATTGAGCCAATAAAGTTTGGCTTAAATGCGGTGCAAAAGGTTCGAGCAAAGTTAAAAGTGTGGTGATCGCTTCACGTTCTACAGCAATGTCATTGTCATCTTTTGCTTCAAACTTATTGCTTGCGTTTAACAACTCCATTAAAGCAGCAATGGCAGTATTGAATGCATGACGACGTTCAATATCATCACTTACTTTTTGAATGGTTTCGTGTGTTTTACGACGTAAATCTTGAGCGTCTTTAGATAAATTAGCTGCATCAATCGTAGAAGCTGAGTTGCCTTTTTCAAGGAAGCCAGCAACAAGGCGCCATACACGTTTCAAGAAGCGGTTTGCACCTTCAACACCTGCATCAGACCATTCTAAAGATTGATCTGGTGGTGCAGCAAACATCATGAATACACGAGCAGTATCTGCACCGTATTGATCAATAATCGCTTGTGGGTCAATACCGTTATTTTTCGACTTAGACATTTTCTCTTGTCCGCCGATTACAACTTCTTGGCCGTCACCTGAATATTTTGCAGAAAGAATACGACCTTTTTCATCGCGCTCTAGCTCAATATCAGCTGGGTTAAACCAAGTTTTCTTACCATTTTCTGCTTCACGGTAGAACGTATCTGCAAGCACCATGCCTTGCGTTAACAAGTTGGTAAATGGTTCGTTACCTTGTACAACGCCTTCGTCACGCATTAATTTGTGGAAGAAACGTGCATAAAGTAAGTGAAGAATTGCGTGCTCAACACCACCAATGTATTGGTTTACAGGAAGCCAGTTTTGAGCAGCTTCAGGTTTAACCATACCGCCAGTAAAGTCTGGAGATGCATAGCGTGCATAGTACCAAGATGACTCTACGAAAGTATCTAAAGTATCTGTTTCACGACGAGCATCGCCACCACAACAAGGACATTTAGTTTCGTAGAATTCAGGCATTTTATTAAGCGGGTTACCTGAACCATCTGGAACAACGTCTGTTGGTAATACAACTGGAAGCTGATCTTCAGGAACTGTGACTTGACCACAAGTATCACAGTTAATCATTGGAATTGGACAACCCCAGTAACGTTGACGAGAAACACCCCAGTCACGTAAGCGGAATTGAACTTTAGAATTTGCTAAATTGTGTGGTTCTAATTTTGTAAGGAAAGCATCAAAAGCAGCTTGGAATTCTAAGCCGTCAAACTCGCCAGAGTTAACAAGTTTACCTTCTTTAGAACCGTACCATTCTTGCCATTCAGTTGCAGAGTAATCTGCATCGTCAGCACCTTTGGCATCAATCACTTGTTTAATTGGTAAATTGAACTTGTTAGCAAATTCAAAATCACGTTCGTCATGTGCTGGTACAGCCATTACTGCGCCAGAACCATAAGACATTAATACGTAGTTTGCGATCCAGACAGGAAGCTCTTCACCAGTTACAGGATGTTTTACAAACAAGCCTGTTGCCATGCCTTTTTTCTCAGCTGTCGCCAAGTCCGCTTCTGCAACTGAACCCATGCGGCATTCTTCAATGAATGCAGCCAATTCAGGGTTATTTTCAGCAGCTTTAAGCGCAAGAGGGTGTTCTGCTGCAACGGCAACATAAGTCACACCCATAAGCGTGTCAGCACGTGTTGTATAAACTGTTAATGCATCTGCGTAGATTTCTGTATTGCTCGACGGGAAAGTAATTTCCATGCCTGTAGAGCGACCAATCCAGTTACGTTGCATGGTCAACACTTGTTGAGGCCAGCCGTCTTGTAAAGTATCAAGATCGTCTAATAATTCTTGTGCATAGTCCGTAATACGGAAGTAGTACATTGGAATATCACGTTTTTCAACCAATGCACCTGAGCGCCAACCACGACCATTTTCAACTTGCTCGTTTGCTAAAACTGTTTGGTCAACCGGATCCCAGTTTACTGTTGAAAGTTTACGGTAGATCAGGCCTTTTTTATAAAGCTGAACAAATAACCATTGTTCCCAGTGATAATACTCTGGTGTACAAGTCGCGAATTCGCGATCCCAGTCTACAGATAGACCTAATTTTTTTAATTGATCACGCATGTAAGCGATGTTTTCAAATGTCCATTTTGCTGGAGCAACTTTATGGGCAATTGCTGCGTTTTCAGCAGGTAAACCGAATGCATCCCAACCCATAGGTTGTAATACAGTTTCACCTTTTAAACGGTAAAAACGGCTAATTACATCGCCAATTGTATAGTTACGCACATGCCCCATATGCAGCTTGCCACTTGGGTAAGGAAACATTGACAGGATGTAGCGATGTTTACCTTCGACAGTGTCGGCAACTTTAAAGACTTTACGATTTTCCCAATCTTGTTGAACTGATGGTTCAATCGTATTTGCTTGATATTCGGGGTCAATGTGAGAAATAGTCATAGACGTAAGCTATACAACGAAAATTGAAATGAAAGATTGCTGCACAGCATAGCGCAAAATAACAGGAAATGTCAGTTTTTAGATCAGGATTTTATCTTTTAATATGAGCAATAAACATTTCTCAATCTATTCTTCTTTATTTTAAATAATAGAGGAGTGATGAAAATATTCACCACTCTCATTTTACTTATCGTGGTGCTGTAGCGGGTGGGATAGGTGTAGCAGCTGGAACAGCTGCTGCGGGTGCATTTTTTTCCTGTGCGACGTTAGTTGCCTCTTGCACTACTTGATCTTTTTTATCTTGAGGTTGTTGTTCTGAGGTCGGTGTCGAATTTTTTACGGATGGTTGACTGCCGTAAGTCGAAACTTTGTTCAAATGTTTTGCACTCTTAGGTGGGGGAGTTGTGGTGTAATGGGTGGAGCCACTTTTATCCATCCATTTATAATATTGCTGTGCCTGACTTTGGCTTGAGCAAACTAGAATCGCTGTTGTAACTGCTGTATATAAGCTTGTTTTTAAATAAGATAAATTCATATTAGATCTTCCCCAAAGAAAGCTGACTATATTTAAATAAAGTTCATAAATAAGCAATTTACAATGTATGGTTTTATATAAAAA